>NZ_DAONKG010000203.1:0-4354 GCF_035406105.1 Methanospirillum sp. | reverse complement strand
CTCACCTTTGAAGGCCCCGGACAGGGAGAGGTAATCAGGGTGCAGAAGATACCGTTCAGATATGACTGGGAAAAGGTGGTCGGCCCTGTCCTTGATTATGCAACAAAAAGACCGGATGTTGACCCTGACCGGATAGGCCTGTGGGGCATCAGCATGGGCGGATATCTGGCACCCCGTGCCGCTGCTTTTGATCACCGGATTCGTGCCCTGATAGCTGACAGTGCCATCTATGATATGGCACATGAGCAGGTCAGTCAGTTCAGACAGGGATTTCCTGACCCGCAGAATGTTACCCGGGAGGATGTGTTTGACTTCATCAGGGAGAACAAGGATTATATCAATAAAGATATGTCTGCCCGGATGAATAATTCGACCAGCATGGACTGGGCCATGACGCAGGGCATGTATGTCTTTGGCGTCCCGACTCCGGCTGATGTCATGCTTACCTATGAGCCATATACCCTTGAAGGCGTGATTGATAAGATTCAGGCATCAACACTGGTCTGCGAGGGGGTAAGTGATTCAAAACTTGGCGGCCAGTCACAGATATTTTATGAGGCCCTGAAATGCCCGAAGACCTACCTGGTTTTCACAGACGAGTATTGTGCCGGGGAACACTGCCAAATGGGTGCATCCGCTCTCTCATATCAGGCAAAATTCGACTGGCTTGATGAGCAGTTACACCCCTAAAAAATTTATTTCCAGATGACCTGGAGGGCATTTCTCCTTGGAATCTGGTGGGATTCATATCGCGGGTATCCGATCATCATCCCGTACATCGGCATATGATCCGGTGGAAGACCCAGACCTGCCACGAGTTCTGGTGATTCATTCATTGCTATCTGGACGATACCTGCCCAGCAGGTTCCAAGCTCAAACACCGGTGCAGCAAGATCAAGATGGGTCAGGGCAATGATTGCATCAATCAATCCAACGGGGTTGTCCTTATGGGTGTAGGCAAATATGAGGTGCGGAGCACCATGGCAGATATGGTCCTCTCCCCGTTCCCATGCCTCGATGATCATGGGGAGGATGGGTTTTAGTGGGTGTTCGATGTCTGTCTGCATCAGTTTGCACGCCCATTCAACCGTGCCTGCGACAATTTTTCTGACCTCTTCAGGATTTTCTATGACCAGCCAGCGGATCGACTGACTATTCATGGCAGTTGGGGCATACCTGACCATATCAAGAATTTTTTGCAACGTTTCCCGTGGGACGGTTTTATTCTTGTAACTCCGGATAGAACGTCTGACCATCATCAGCCGTGCAAGTTCCCCTGCTGACGGTATGGTATCTGCTACCCAGTCAGGAACAGGACCGGCTCCTTCATAATCAACGTCAATTGCTCCCTGTGGACAGAATGCACTGCAATGGCCGCATTTGCTGCAGAACGGGATCATATCCGGGTTTTGTGATGCGATTTTTGCCCCTTCTTTCATTTCAAGAATACAATACGGGCAGAGAGACAGACAGATTTTACATCCAGTGCATTTTTCCTGATCAATTGTGATAGTCGTCATAGTATCAATCTCGTACCATGTTTGAAATTTATTGCACAAATGCTCTAAATTTCATTACTATACAATTGGTAGTAATTATATTATAAATAATTGCATGCAAATCAATAGCAGATAATCAGGTATGAATGAGAAAGGTCAGTACCATTGTCCGGTTGAGGCTGCCCTGGCCGTTATTGGTGGAAAATGGAAGACACTCATCATCTGGCAATTAAAAGACGGCTGTCTCCGGTTTACCCAGCTCATGGATCGCATGCCCATGGTATCACCCCGGATGCTGACAAAGCAGCTTCGTGAGCTGGAGGATGACGGGGTAATTACCAGGACGATGTATCCGGAGGTCCCTCCACGGGTTGAGTACTCCCTTACCGATCTTGGGGCATCTGTCATTCCCGTACTTGAGTCACTCTGTGCCTGGGGATCAGAATACCTGCTTCATAACGGATGCCCTCTCCCGGAAAAAAAGTGCCAGGGTACACCTTCCCCCTGATCCCATACATCACTTAGAGAGATATGGGGATAGTTTTCGTTTTCCGAAACGGAATCTTTGGAGCTAGTCCAAAGAAGGATGGCTGTGCAGTTCCTTCAACCTGAATTGTTATTTCGCCTTGTATGAGGACCTGAAAACCTGCTTTGATAAGGTCGGCATTCTTTGCTGAAACCGGAAGCAGAATCGTGCTTTCACCGGTTCCAATATTCACATTCTCCGATTCCACATGACTGAGCGGTTCCCAGTTGCTCTCTTTCATATATGAGACATTTGCGATTATTTTTTGAAACGTGACTCCAAACGGATTAGGATTCTGTACATGCAAGGTAACATCCAGACCAAGATCGGTAGCATTGATGTATGCCAGTTCAACTGCCCCGACGGTTATGGTCGGCTCCTGAAAAAGAGCACTACATCCGCAGAGCAATATGGCTGCCATAAGGATTCCAGACAGCACGAGGGCGTAAAATTTGTTCATTTTTCTTCTCCCGGAATGGGTATTGGGTTCATACGATAATGAATGATATGATCTGGTTGGCCTTATGAGAGTGATGTTGTTATGTGGAAGCAGAGAAAATATTGTCAGAGAGAACGTTCTCTCCCCCGGACCCTTGAAAACCTCCCTACCATCACGATAATCATGAAATGTATCACACTTATCCTGATCACTCTGTTCTGTGTATCCGTTCTCCCGGTATCTGCCATTGAGAGTAAACCCACTGATACTCCTTTTCCATGGAAGGCAGATCAGCCTGCTCTGGAAGATATAACTCCGGTTAACAGAGATATAATTTCGTTGATTTCCCTGCTCCAGGAATTCGGGATTGATATCTCGTATGGGGAAGAGGGAGATATCTTCTCCATGGTCGATGAGTCACTGACCCGGATAATTGCATCGCTTGCATCCGGCAATGTGGAAGGGTTTATGGATATCCCGCTCATCCGGGAGACGTTAGATTATTTTGGTCTCTCTGCTGATGAGATCGTTTTCAGTCCAAATGAATCACCGGGCCGGATGGAGGCAATCGAAGCGTACACCCGGAAATATGGGAGCCGAACGGGCGTGTAACCCCCCTGTTACCTGTTGAACATGCGGATATCAGCGAACCATGCTCCGATCATCATCGTGCAGGTTTTTTTCAGGAACAAATAAATGCCGTCAATTATAATCTCCTTTTCATATATTCGGTGGTATTATGGGTATTCATGAGCAAAAGTCCTCTCGAGCCGTGGTATTTCTCCTCGTACTGTCCCTGGTACTTCTTGCCACGCTGCCCGGTTTCGTTCAGGCAGCAGTCTCTGAAGAACAGATAATCTTCAATGGTCCGTTTTTTGAAAATTATGGACAGGGATTTACGAACTGGACCGGTGATACTGCACCACCCAGCGGCACCCTGCTCCTTAAGGGAGTTCTGACTGCCATGCCTGATGTCGTGGCTCCCGGCGATGAGGTAGAATTCACCCTCAACCTGAACGTCTCTGCGATGAGCATAACCGGAAAAGACGGTGCCGTATTAAAGAACACTCAGGATCGAATCTGGTCCCTTGATACCGGAAAACTTCTTGGGGAACGGATACCTTTTCCCGTGATTCCTGATTCTGAACTGCTTGGTATTGGAATCGGCTCTCAGGTCCCAGGTCTTATTTTACGAAGCACGAAGAGGACAATTACGGTCCCTATTCCTGATACCGTGCAACCGGGCACCTATTCAATCAGAGCAGGTATTGTCGGTACAGATATGCGGACCGGGCCGGTAAATATCACGATACTGAATGGATCGCATGTATTCCAGGAAGATACCCTGAATGCATCGGTTGATAGTACCCCCACCCCAACACCTGCTCCCACCATACCCCCGGTGCAGGAACCTCCCGAAGAACCGGTATCTGATCCACGCTTTGCCGGGATGAGTGAAAAGATCGTCAACGAGCGGGGGATTCATGTCACCAGTATCTACCCATACTCCGGCGGAGCTGGCAATACCATGGGTATAAAAATATACGGAGATCACTTCACATCCCCCGTCTATGTCACCCTCGTAAAGGACACGGTTGGTATTAACGCGTATAACTATTGTTTTACCGAAAATCAGAAGTATGGCGTTGTGATGCTGGATATTCCTGAAGATGCAGAACAAGGAACATGGAATCTTGTCGTCACCACCAAAACCGGAAAAGCAACCATTCCTTTTGAAGTGACCGGGAAACAGATCGCACCGGTTATCATATCCGTTGATGCCCCGGTTTTAACCCCTGACAAGACGGGCGATGTGACGATCACTGGCCGGGAACTGATGGGGCCCTGTGAAGTCCTTCTTGCCGGAGACACCCTTACCTGGTTTTCATA
>NZ_DAONKG010000202.1:0-4405 GCF_035406105.1 Methanospirillum sp. | reverse complement strand
GCTCAGGGAAGTCTTCCGGGGACGACCGGGCAACAGACATTGTAAATATCGGTTGAACATAAATTGCATGCTATAACCAGCATAGAATAAGGAAAAAAGGTCACACACTGTGTGAAGTATTGATATTATCACAAAATAATCTCCAAGGAACAATTATAGAACCTGACTCCTATACCAATCAACGATTACAATAAGAGGGATCCTGATAATGAAAGAAATTTCAGAGCACCCAGATAAGCTGGAGGAAAAGATGAAAGAGAAGGTTTTAATCTTCCCGGTGAAATATCGTGGTACTCTCACAGGTTTTCATGGAAGAGAAGAACGGCTCATGCGAGATGAATGGGACTGAACATCACGAACATAAAAGGATCAGAGGAGAATGGGAAGATCTGAGAAACCTCCCCACATAGAAAAACTGGTGGTGAAAAATTACCGGGTCCTTCGTAACCTGGAATTATCAAAGCTTACCCCTTTAACCATATTTATCGGCCCAAATGGGAGCGGTAAATCGACGATATTTGATGTATTCGCATTCCTGTCTGAATGCTTCACCCAACCGGGGGGACTACGAACTGCATGGGAGAAGAGGGGAAGGTTTAAACATCTGCGTTCACGAGGAAGCACTGAGCCAATATCAATTGAGATAAAATACCGGGAAAAAAGTGACTCGCCACTCATCACCTATCATCTTGAGATAGATGAACGGGAACGAGGTCCGGTGGTGACGAATGAATGGCTCCACTGGAGGAGAAATGAGAGAGGAAAACCATTTAAATTCCTGGATTTTTCTGAAGGGCACGGCACCGTCATCACCGGTGAGAATCCGGATGAATCAGCAGAAAGACAGGTCGAATCTCTCAAGTCACCGGAGACATTAGCCGTTGCAACACTAGGTCTGTTCTCAAAACACCCCCGGGTGAGTGCTCTTCGGGATTTCATCACCGGATGGCATCTCTCATACCTGACTGCAGATACTACCCGGACCACTCCTGCAGCCGGAGGGCAGGAACACCTCTCATCAACGGGCGATAACCTGCCAAATGTGATTCAGTATCTCATGGAGCGGCATCCCTTTGTGTATGAAGAGATTTGCCAGACCCTGGCATCCCGCATTCCACGACTCAGCCGTATTGAGGCAGAGATCATGGGAGATACCCGGTTAAACCTTCAGATATATGATGCACCATTCAAAGAACCAGTCCTTGCACGCTTTGCATCCGACGGGACGTTGAAAATGCTTGCATACCTGGTTCTCCTCAATGACCCAGTTCCAGGATCACTTATCGGAATCGAAGAACCTGAAAACCAGCTTCACCCCCTGCTCCTCCCTCACCTTGCAGAAGAATTTCATAAGGCAACAAGCAGGACCCAATTACTGGTGACAACCCACTCACCTGCCCTTATCAACGAAGCAAAACCGGAAGAAGTCTTCTCGATCTACCGGGATGAAGATGGATATACCAGGGCAGAACGGCTGTCAGATATCGAAGAACTGAAAGGCTTTCTGGAGGAAAAGATCCCTCTCGGAGATCTCTGGATGGAGAATTTTGTCCCGAATAGTGATCCCATTACCTATTCCAGATACCAATGAAGATTGACATTCTGGTTGAAGAGCCATCCATGAAAGGATTTCTGGAGCCAGTTCTTCCAAAGATTATATTTCCTCCGGATACCTGGAGCATCCATGTTTTGTCGTGCTTTAAGACTAAACTTGAAAAACGGCTTCGTGGATTTACTCATCTGGACCCAGGAAAATACAGAATAATCATCATCAGTGACCTTGATCGAAAAGATTGCAGGGAGATGAAACACTATCTCGAAGATATCGTCCACCGGGCTGGTCTTCATACAAAAACCAACCCAGATATGGATGGTTCCTATTCGGTGATTACAAGACTTGCAATTCAGGAACTGGAATCATGGATATTGGGAGATTTCCACGCAATACATGCGGTTTATAGTCGTGTCCCGGAAACACTTGGGACCCATTCGAAATATAAAACTCCTGATAATGTAGGAAATACCTGGGAATCACTTCATGCTTTGCTGAAAAAAGGTGGGTACTGTGGTGACATCTATCCAAAGATTGAAGTAGCCCGAAAGGTAGCTTCACATATCGACCCTCACATGAATCAGTCTCAAAGTTTTCAGATATTTCTTCAGGGACTGAACACACTCCTCTCTTCTTCATCACCATCCACATAATCAGGAGAGATCTTTAACCTTTTCACCCTCATCCAAGAATCAAAACCGAAAAATTCTATTATCTATAATTAAGAGTTCTAATAACCGGTCTTTATATCCTGGTGCATTGAGATGGCATTATCAAATTACGACAGAGTGGGAAGGGCGATGGATCAGCTTAAAACCGGACTTATGCGGTTTGTTGAGCGAGAAATGAGATCCCAGTATGGTGATTCTTGGCAGGAGATGATAACAGATATTCCTCCACGGGATGGCTGGGTAGATTATTGGGATGTCCAGAAACTACTCCTTGTCATGTGGGATCAGTGGGCAAAGGTCTTCTCACAAATATTAGGTCATACTGAAAGAAGTCTTGTTTCAGAACTCAGAGAGACCAGAAACCAGTGGGCCCACCAGAAACCATTCTCTACGAATGATACTCTTCGTGCCCTCGACAGCACCGCCCGCCTTCTTAATGCAATATCTGCATCCGATGAACATGCCGAAGTTGAAAAAATGCGGATGGACCTCCTTCGTCTTCAATTTGAAGAGATGCGTAGGAATGAGATGCGAAAATCATCGTTCCAACCAACCGAAGGAAAACCGATGGGAGGCCTCAAACCCTGGCGGGAGGTCATCACTCCTCATCCGGATGTAGCCTCCGGGCGATATCAACAGGCTGAATTCGCCGCTGATCTATGGCAGGTCTATCTTGGGGAAGGATCTGATGAATATAAACACCCGACAGAATTCTTCCGCCGGACATTCCTGACTGAAGGACTCAGACAACTTCTCGTGAAAGGTCTGGAGAGGCTTGCGAATAACCGGGGGGACCCGGTCGTTGAGCTACAAACGAACTTTGGTGGAGGGAAAACACACTCCATGCTTGCACTCTGGCATCTCTTTTCCGGGACTCCTGCATCAGATCTACCTGGAGTAGAAGAACTTCTCAAAGATACGACGACCACAATAACTCAAAATGTCAGAAGAGTCGTCCTTGTTGGAACAAAGATATCACCGGGTCAGCCGGTAACGAAACCTGATGGCACAATAGTCCGAACACTCTGGGGAGAAATAGCCTGGCAATTGGGCGGAAAAGAAGGCTATGCTATGGTGAAAGAGGATGATGAAAAGGCGACCAACCCAGGTGACCGACTTCGTGAACTCTTTAACCGGTACTCTCCCTGTCTTATCCTCATAGATGAATGGGTCGCCTATGCCAGACAACTCCATGAAGGTACTAATCTCCCGGCTGGAACTTTTGAAACACAATTTACCTTTGCCCAAGCCCTTTCTGAATCAGTAAAGGCCGCAAAAAACACCATGCTCGTGGTCTCAATACCGGCATCAGATAACGAAATTGGTGGAGAATGGGGAAAAAAGGCACTTGAGCGGTTGAAAAATGCTATAGGAAGATTAGAATCGCCTTGGCGTCCGGCAAGTCAGGATGAAGGATTTGAGATCGTCAGACGTCGTCTTTTTCAGCCTCTTACCCATGAGCAGGCAGTCCACCGGGATGCGGTAGCCAGGGCATTTATTGATTTTTACGGAACTCACACTACGGAATTTCCTATCGAATGTCGGGAAGGAGAGTATGAGCGACGGATAAAGATGGCATATCCCATTCATCCTGAGCTCTTTGACCGGCTCTATAACGACTGGTCAACGCTGGATAAATTCCAGAGGACCCGTGGTGTCTTACGGCTCATGGCTGCTGTCATCCATTCCCTGTGGGAGAGACAGGATGCCAATCTCCTCATTATGCCTGCAACGGTCCCGATTGATGATTCAAATGTTCAGTTTGAATTGACCAGGTATCTTGAAGACCAGTGGGTCCCGGTCATTGAGAAAGATGTTGACGGGCCACACTCTCTTCCGCTCAGTCTTGACCGGGATAATCCAAACTTAGGGAGATTCTCTGCATGCAGGAGAATAGCACGTACCATTTATCTTGGTTCAGCCCCGACTATCCGGGCATCAAATCGCGGCATCGACGAAAAACGGGTGAAACTTGGATGTGTCCAACCGGGAGAGACGGTCCCGACATTTGGTGATGCCCTCCGAAGACTGACTGATAAGGCAACCTATCTCTATGTTGATGGAACCCGGTACTGGTATTCCACACAACCCTCTGTAACCAGAACGGCTGAGGAACGGGCTGAAAGAAAATCTCCTGAAGATGTATGGGATGAGATTCAACAGAGACTGAACAAACACGCGA
>NZ_DAONKG010000201.1:0-4414 GCF_035406105.1 Methanospirillum sp. | reverse complement strand
TATGTCCCAGGATCGTCTGCTCCGTAATGTCATCAGTGTGATGATCATGGCAGGATACGAAGTATCCGAAGTTTTCGCGATGAGACCGAAGAGTTTTGATATCATTGCAGGAAATGGTGAACGAATCGTTGTCCTGAAGGTCATCTCACATATTGATAGCATTAGCGAAGAAAATGCACGCGATTTGGACAGAATTGCACGAAATCTGAACGGAACCCCACTTATTGTTGGTGAGCGTGCCCGTGATGCCGAACTTGAACGTGGCGCAGTGTATGTCAGGTATGGGATATTTGCAATAAATTATCCGACCCTGCATGACTATTTTGTAGAGGACTCTCCTCCGCTCATCTATGCATCACCCGGGGGTCTGTATGTAAATATCAGTGGCGAGCGGCTGCGTGAACTACGCGAGAATGCTCAGCTCTCACTCGGAGACCTTGGTCAGATCCTTGGGGTGTCGAGACGAACAGTCGCAAAGTATGAAGCCGGAATGGGGACAACAATCGAGATTGCCCTCCGGATCGAAGAGACATTTGATTCAGGGGTTGTCGAGCCGATCGATCTCATCCAGTCCAAATCCCAGTTTAATGCAGATGATATATCCAATGTCCCGGATGAGATTCCGATACAGGCCGCAATAGAAGAGATGGGGATGCATGTTCAGCCCATGCATCATGCTCCATTTCAGGCTCTTGTCAGGTACGATGAACATACCATCCTCACCGGCTATGGTTCAGCCCAAAAGGTTGCCAGACGGGCTGGGATTATTGGCAACATTTCCCAGGTGACGCGGACACATGCCATGTGTGTGATGACCGATGATCAAAGACAACGAAGAATAGGCCGTACTCTTATGATTGGTGAGGATTCTCTTCTTTCCCTTGATGAACCTGATGACCTCATCAATCTGATTCTGAACTGATATTTTTATATAGAACCACTAAACAACCTTATCCTACAACGTGGTGATATTTTATGGCTACACAACTTGGAGGACAGCCAATTCTCATCCTGAAAGAAGGAAGTTCCCGTACCCGCGGGCGTGATGCACAGGGTATGAACATCGCCGCAGCAAAGGCCGTTGCCAATGCAGTCCGGACCACACTCGGACCCAAGGGCATGGACAAGATGCTGGTCGATACCATCGGTGATGTCGTCATTACCAACGATGGAGTAACCATTCTCAAAGAGATGGACATCGAACACCCGGCTGCAAAGATGATGGTGGAGATCGCCAAGACCCAGGATGATGAGGTCGGTGACGGAACCACCACAGCAGTAGTCATCGCTGGAGAACTCCTCAAGCGTTCTGAAGAACTCCTCGAGCAGGATGTTCATCCGACCGTCATTGCCCATGGATACCGGATGGCAGCAGAGAAGGCACAGGAAATTCTCCAGAAGATTGCCATTGATGTCAAACCTAGAGACACTAAGATTCTCAAAAAAATCGCAGAAACCGCAATGACCGGCAAGGGCGCAGAAGCAGCAAAAGAAAAATTCTGTGAGCTTGTTGTCCAGGCAGTCACCATGGTTGCTGATGATGATGGAACCGTTGACACAGAAAATATTAAGATTGAGAAGAAGGTTGGCGGTTCAATCGAAGATTCAGAGATCATCCTTGGAATGGTCATTGACAAGGAGCGTGTCCACCCGGGTATGCCAGAGCGGGTTACCAAGGCAAAAATCATGCTCCTGAATGCTGCAGTCGAGTTCAAGAAGACCGAAGTCGATGCTGAGATCAGCATTACCAGCCCGGACCAGCTCCAGGCATTCCTTGATGAGGAAGAGCGGATGATCAAGTCCATCACCGACAAGATCATCAAGAGTGGTGCAAAGGTTCTCTTCTGTCAGAAGGGTATTGATGACATTGCCCAGCATTACCTTGCAAAGGCAGGTATCCTTGCAGTCCGTCGTGTTAAGAAATCTGACATGGAGAAACTGAACCGTGCAACCGGTGCATCCATCATCTCCAGCATTGACGCAATTCAGGGATCAGAACTTGGGTATGCAGGTCTGGTTGAGGAGCGGAAGGTTTCTGGCGAAGAGATGATCTTTGTTGAGGAGTGCAAGAACCCGAAGGCAGTCTCCATCATCATCCACGGTGGAACCGAACATGTTGTTGCAGAACTTGACCGTGCCTTTGAAGATGCGATACGTGTCGTCGGTGTCGTCCTTGAAGACAAGAAATGTGTAGCCGGTGGTGGTGCCCCGGAGACCGAACTTTCATTACGTCTCCGCGAATACGCTGCAAGCGTCGGTGGCCGTGCACAGCTTGCCATTGAAGCATTTGCAGCAGCTCTTGAGATCATTCCACGCACCCTTGCAGAGAATGCAGGACTTGACCCGATTGACATGCTGGTCGAGCTTCGTGCAGCACACGAGAAGGGCCAGAAGACGGTCGGTCTGAATGTATTCGATGCCAAGCCATCAGACATGTATAAGGAAGGAGTTGTTGAACCACTTCGTGTCAAGACCCAGGCAATTGCAAGTGCGGCAGAAGCAGCAATAATGATCCTCCGTATCGATGATATCATCGCTTCAGCAAAATCATCTGCCCCGGAGATGCCACCAGGCGGCGGAGGCATGGGCGGCGGCGGTATGGGTGGAATGGGTGACATGGGCATGGGTATGTAAATACCCAAAACCAAGAAACCCTTTTAAAAATACCTATTCAATATGAGACGACGATGCTTCTGTCGTCCCTGTCAGAATTTTTTTCACATCTACCCAGATGATCAGTCTTTTTACTGATTCATGACTGTCCTGAGAATTTTCAGCCTTCAGTCTGTCTTCATCTCCTAGTTTAATAATTCCCTGGACATAATCGGACAGGTGCTCATCAACACCCCTGATATTTGTATCAATCGCTGTCTCATCAATAGTCAGGACACTGTGAACCTCATCGACAATAACACCAACACTGGTATTTTCAAACGCATCCGGTATCAGTACCATTATCTTTTGCTCATCCCGTTTCCTCGATGGGGTGATACCAAGAAGATAATGCAGATCGATTATTGTAGTAATCTCACCCCTGAGATTTAATAGTCCGGTGACATGAGCAGGTGCACGGGGTATTGGTGTAATCGGAAGCATCTCCACGATCTCACGGGCGATGCCAATATCCATGGCATATGATTCTCCCCCCAGGTCAAATTCCAAAATATCTACAACCATACCTGAGGATTGATCTCTCCTTCAGGGGTCTAGAACCTTTGGGAAAGGAATTCCGGTCCGGTGTGTTCCGAGAAATAAATCAGGGAATGTGTAAATGCAGGAGAATAACACCTGCCTATGTGTGCTGAACCAAACCCCCCGGATATCTTATGCCTGATATGTATACACAACTTCCCTGACAATATTTCATTATTTCAGATCAACATATAAAACTTCGTTCATATTTTGGAAAGAATAGAATTGTATTTTTTTGAATGCTTCTCTGACCTTAAAGTGCAACCGAAAGGACATACAAGAAAAAATATCTCCTAAATCGTAATTTAACCATATATATTGCAATATGAGTAAAAACAAGAAGCGATATGAGCAGATAAAAATGTATAGGTGCCATCTTACAATAAGTGAGAGCCGCATATTGGAGCAGGGATACCCCTATACGCGCAGATAACAGACTTATTTTTTAATCTCTTCGAATAATCCTGCGGCATTCATTCTCAATTTTTATGAAAAAGTCAAGAAGCAATCCTTTTCATCTCTACAGTAAAAGGAATATTATTTGAATGTTGGCAGGGACTATCTCTCAAGGGACAGCATATGGCGGGCAATCCAATTAAGGTACTTTTTGTTGAGGATAATGAAGATCATGCCTTTCTAGTTATTCATGAGCTCAAAAAGGGAGGATATGATCCAGTTTTAAAACGTGTTGATACCATTGAAGATGTTCGATCATCGCTTGACACGGACGCATGGGATGTTATTCTCTGTGATTATAGTCTCCCCGGATTTAATGGCATGGATGTTATTGAGGAATATCGCAAACGAAATCTTGATAATCCATTCATTATTGTATCAGGAGAGATCGGTGAGGATACTGCAGTCACCCTGATGAAACGCGGTGCTCATGACTATGTCTTTAAAGGGAATCTCACCCCCCTCACCCCGGTGATCGAGCGTGAGATACGGGAAGCGGAAAACCGTCGCAGGCGTCGCGAGATAGAGGAACTACAACGTGCCGAGGCGATAAAATTCAGGGCAATGATAGACTCCTCTTATGATGCCATCACGCTTTTTGATAACGATATTCTCATCGAGTGCAATTCTGCCACCTCGAAGATCTTCAGGGTTCCGGACTCTGATTCCATAGTGGGAAAATCAATCTTTTCCCTTGCCCCTGAAACCCAGGCAGACGGTACTTCATCCAGAGAATTCTTCAGCAAAGCTGTCACTGCTGCAAAGC
>NZ_DAONKG010000200.1:0-4434 GCF_035406105.1 Methanospirillum sp. | reverse complement strand
AATTAATTACTTATCATTTATAATCAGTCACTTATTCGATTATTTCATCAAAATAAGAGAAATCAGTAATCTCTTATTTCTAAAACCTGAATTATTAATCTTAAAGTATGTATCAACTACATGAGGAAAAGATCGTCAAACATACCGATGTATTTACTCCTGGCTCTTATACACCAGTAATGAATGCAATAATAATCGCAACAGGGCCAACGGGATTTCTTTTTTAAATTTTTTTATATTCGGTTTTCGAAATTATTATCAATTCTTCGGAGTAATACACCTATTCATGAGAAGTATAAAGATTTTGAATGCACTTTTATTAATTGGAGTCATCTTCATCATCCTGACTGGAATAGAAGGTATTTACGCTGAAGATCAGAGTGCCTCCATACCTATATGGAATGGTTCATGGGTATCGAAAGAATATCATCTTCTTATTCTACAAAATGGGACTTCTATCGTCGGGAGTTATGAGCCAAAGGATATTGAAAACCGGGACCCAGGTGTCCTGAAAGGGACATTATCAGATGATGGGAGGACATTCTCTGGTATCTGGTCTGAATCAGGAACAATTTCACTCATCATGTCTGATGATATGATGTCTTTTTCAGGGACCGGGTCAGTAGATCAGAATAGCAACCTTACACCCTTCGAATATACTAGAACAGGAAACCGGACAAGTGAAGGCATTCTACAAGAAAATCCCTGGAGTGGAACATGGGATACGATCCACAACACCTATACTCTTCTTCAGAATGGAACCACTCTCTCTGGCACATACATTCCAAAGAACCCGGATGCAGACGAACCCGGGTTTATTGAGGGAAGAATTTCTGATAATGGAAAAATTTTGAACGGTTCCTGGTTTGAATCAGGAACATTTACCTTCAGGATTTCAGATGACGGGAAGAGGTTTAATGGAACGTATACCCATTCACTCTCCAATTCAGCCATCAACGACACCTGGAACGGGGAGAAGATAGAATAAACCACCAATCTGTAACTCAATAGTGGAAGGAGACCAAAAAAATCAACCGATATTTTTTGTATACTGGTGCTCTGAAATGTTACTCACAGATTTTAGGAACGGTACAAGTACCTTGTAACCAAAACCTGAGGTTCCTGAAATCACCCATTAATTTCCTATCCGGAACCTGCCACTGGGAACTTCAATTTCAAACCGGCATCCACTTCCATACCGACCGGTTTCTATAATGGTAATATCACATAACGAAAGAATTTCCCGCGTTAGGAATAGCCCATATCCGGTATTTTTTCCATACCCTCTCTCAAAAATGAGTGTTTTCTGCTCATCTGGAATACCAATGCCATCGTCCTCAACGGTGATATGGTATCCCTTTTCTGACACTTTTCCTGTCACTTCAATCTTTGTCAGTTTTTCGCCATGACGGATGGCATTTTCGATCAGATTATAGCAGACTTTTTCAAAGAGTGGATCACAGAGGACAAACACATCTGAAATATCACAAGTAAACTGGACATTTCCTAAATCAATCTGATGAGTAACCCGCATAAACATAGCCCCGACATCGTGCCATTCAGGAAGGCGAATACCAAGCTCCTGATATGTTTTGGTAAATGCGACAAATTGTTCAATTTCTGTCATTGAACGCCGGATACGATCAATGTACTCTTTTTGCTCCTCTAGTAATGGATAATCTTCAAGGAACGATAAAAATGCCTTTGAGATCATGATTTTATTGAGGATATCGTGACGGGTGATGCCGGATAAGAGATTCAGCTTCCTATTTGCAACAAGTAATGCTTCTTCTGCTTTTTTAAGAGAGGTAATATCTCGTATCGATTCAATAGCTCCTACGATATCACCATCCTTATCATGCAGCGTTGCAGCAATTACAGAAATATATCTCATCTCCCCCGATTTTTCTATCCAGTAACTCGTCTGTATCAGATCATCAGACCGTTCAATATGTTCATATAAATCATTATACGAAATATCCGGATGTAATGCAAGATCAATAAGGAGGGGGCGTTTCGTCTGATAAACGGATAAGGAATATTCATAATCCCCTTTTCCAATCATACTGTCAGAATCAAGACCGGAAAATTTTTCCATCGCACGATTCCAAAAGAGAATAACTCCGTTCTTATCAATAACAAAAGTTGGATCCGGAAGTAACTCAAGAATCATCTCAACACGTACCTACGCTTCACGAAGGGCTTCTTTTTCTGCAGAAGAGATAATAGCCTGACGTTCCATGGTGATATCGCGGATGTGAACGAGATTGAGAATCTGATCATTAGTCGTAGTATTCGTAACCCTGATGTTGAGATACTGTTCATGATCCCCTGTCGACCGTGTAAGAATCCGGCTTTCATATCCTTCAGTACCAGTCGTATACGATGATTGAATCATTTGATAAATAACTGGTCCGGCCTCATCAAACAATTCTGAAATATTCTTACCTCGTGCCTCATAATTCGATATTGAAAACATCTCTTCTGCAGCATGATTCATCTCAAGGATCGTATTATCTTTGCACAGAATAATTGCGTCTGCTGAAGCCTGAAAAAGACCCATATATCGCTCTTCACTTGCTTTCAACGAGAGAAACATCTTCTGCAGCTGTTCTGCCATGTGTTTGAAGGTATGCGACAGTTCACCAAGTTCATCACCCCGGTCAAGATACGTCCATGAGGAAAAATCACCATGAGCAAACGCTTTTGCAGAACGACTCATCGCCAGAATAGGCCGTGTAATATATCGTGCAAGAAGGATGCATAGAAGAACTGTACCAATAATAATGCAGATTAATAAGAGCAGAGTTACCGTATTATTGTCATGTATTCTGCCCATAAAATCTGACTCCGGGATTACCACCACAATCAGCCAGTCAAGCCCGTATGGATCCTGATAGCGACTTACCTGAACGAGGTGTGATTCAGTCCCATTTGTACTCGTAAATTGTTGTCTGGAAGTAAGAGAAGAGAATAGTGTATTGTTTTTGGAAAGTACCTCTGTAACCTCCTCAATAATCGGGTCATTACAATCAGACGCATTAAGAAGGGCTATATCCCCAT
This sequence comes from Methanospirillum sp., assembly GCF_035406105.1. Classification (GTDB taxonomy): domain Archaea; phylum Halobacteriota; class Methanomicrobia; order Methanomicrobiales; family Methanospirillaceae; genus Methanospirillum. Next base: position 1,371 of record NZ_DAONKG010000200.1, on the reverse strand, counting down.
TTTCTCGTATATATGGTTCCTGTATTGTTGACGCCGCAATTATCTTACCGTTTGTGTCAATAATAAATGCCTGACCATGCTCAGATATTTTCAGATTCTGCAAAAAATCTCCAATTCCGTTCAAAGTCAGGGACGTATCCATCACTCCCATTAGTAACCCCTGACTGGAATATACCGGGGATGCTGCATCAATACTTACCACCCCTTCAAGCCACATATAGACAGGGGTCCAGGCAGGACCCTGTGCCTGAACAGCTGCCTGATACCACGGCCGGGTTCTGGGATCATACTCAGGTATTATGAGGGTTTTTTCTCCCAAACTGCCATCTTCCAACAGCCGATACTCAGTAAACGAGTGGTTGGTCTGTGAATTTGAGATACCATAAAACCGCTCTGTACCATTCACAATCCCAGGAGCACCCACCTTCGAGATTATGGTATAATTTCCATCTGCCTCGTTTGCATAACAAATTGCCTCAATAGTGTCAAATCTGAATGATAAATTCCTAAAATAAGATTTAAGACCAGCATTGTCATGCACATGGAGAGAACCAAGGGCAATACTGTCCATACAGAGCTGATTTACAAGGTGAGGTGTTTTCAGATAGTCCCTGAGCTGATCAGATATCCGATATGAAGTCTCATCAAGAACCTGTCCGGCAAGCTCCTGTACCGCGAACTGACTTGCTTGAAATGCAAAAAAACCGGTTATAGAGATTGCAAATATGACAACGAGGACAAAACATATCGTCAAAACAGTTTGTAACCTGAGTTTTCCAATAATCTGGCTCCCCCTATTCTTAACCCCTTCCGGTATTTCAGACAAAGAAAAAAAAGACGATAGCGACCATTGGGGATCCTTCGCAGTCATGGTAGGACGGTTATCGTATGTATCATTCAAATTGTAGAACGATAAACATATCTGCCTTTAATCATTTCTACCTAAATATCAGGAAATATATCGGATTTGAGACAGATACAAAGGGAGAGGGGATGAATACGTAATGTATGGTGTCGTACCACTGTCAGAATGCCAGGACAAAAACCAGAACCAATGTAAAAAATCCGGCTCTATGGAGTGATCGGGGATATGCAAGAAAAAAAGGAGATTTGAGAGTCTAATACTATGGGATCAGGTATTTCGAAATACTAATGCCCCCTCTTTTTCATCAACGATAATCTCTTTCTCTTTTGTCACCTCTCCAGATAGGATCATCTTTGATAGCTCATTGAGCAGGTTTCTCTGGATGACCCGTTTGATCGGTCGTGCTCCAAACTGGGGATCAAATCCAATGCGTGCAATGTAATCTATAGCCTCTTTTGTGACAGTAAATCTGACATCATTCTTTTCCAGCATCTTTATAACAATAT
>NZ_DAONKG010000199.1:0-4436 GCF_035406105.1 Methanospirillum sp. | reverse complement strand
AACCGCCATCAGGATGTTTATGAAGGTCGGAGAACAATGGCCTGATAAGTACAACCTCAGCTCCCTCCGAATCATCGGATCTGTGGGAGAGCCACTAAACCCTGAGGCATTCGAGTGGTATTACCGGGTCATCGGACGGAACCGGTGCCCGATTCTGGATACCTGGTGGCAGACCGAGACCGGTATGCACATGATCACAACCCCGCTCGGACAGCCCATGAAACCAGGGTTTGCCGGAGTGCCAATACCTGGCGTCGTTGCAGATGTCGTCGATAAGGAAGGAAATCCAGTTCCGCCACGGCAGGGAGGTCTTCTGGTCATCAAAGAGCCCTGGCCGTCAATGATGCGGACCGTCTACAACAACCCAGAACGGTATACGCAGTATTGGAATCAGATCAGGAACTGGTATACCGTTGGTGATCTTGCGGTAAAAGACGAAGACGGGTACATCATGGTTCTTGGGAGATCTGATGACATCATCATCGTTGCCGGACATAATCTTGGAACCGCAGAGGTCGAATCTGCACTGGTCTCCCATGAAGCTGTTGCGGAAGCTGCGGTCATCGGGGTTCCGGATGAAGTGAAAGGGCAGGCGGTCAAGGCGTTTGTCATCCTGAGACAGGGCTTTGAACCAAGTCAGAAACTTGTATCCGAACTGACATACCATGTCAGGATGACTATCGGGCCAATCGCTATGCCATCCAGCATCGAATTCATGGACAAACTTCCAAAAACGAGATCCGGTAAGATCATGCGTCGGGTGCTCAAGGCAAAAGAGTTGGGGGTAGACCCGGGTGATATCTCAACCCTTGAAGAATAACCTCTTTTTTTAATTACTCCTGTAATGAGTTCTTCATCTGCACAAGTCCTTTATGGAACTCTTCCAGATACTCCTCCATGTTCAGGCTCCCTTCCTGAAACGGACAATCAAGTTCCATTATCCTGTCTATGACGTCCTGTCCGGGCATAATGATATCAATCGGGACCTGTGCACGGAAAGATCCCTGGATCAATGCTCTCCGAAACGGGCCAATACAGTAGGCAATACGTTTTTTATACGTATCTTTTGTCTTGAGAAGATATCCTGCAACCCGCTCGGTCTCGATTCTGAGAAAATCCTCCTGAATGGTAGTATCCTTCACTTTTCCCAGCATATAGTGATAATGAGCATATGGATACATCGTCTCCAGTTCTGCAGGAAGAATTCCGCATGTACCGAATATGACAATATGATATACTTCAGGCTCCAGGACCTCATCAATGATTTTGCGTATAATCCGGTGACTGGGGCTAGTACTGTAGGGCTTTCGAACCGCACACGGAATGAAGATCGCAATATCACGCGGCTCTACCTCATACACATCAATAATATACCGATATGACTCCTCAAATTCAGGGAGATAAAATGGAGGATCGGTGAGGATTGTATCTTTTGATGATCCGTTTCTTGCTTGTTTTGGATCGTTCATGCCGTACCAGTCACCATCCTATACCATTATAATAGCTCACTGGCTGATGCTGTTCATGCCCACCAGACACAAGATACAACCATTCAGATACTAGTAATTCCGGTATAAAAAAAACCATCTAATATGAGATCCAATAGAGAATGATGAGACGAAATCTCTTTATCTGCCTTCTTCTGGTCTGTAGTATCATCCCTCTAACTGCTGCCGTGGACCTTATGATGTCAGGAGAGAATGATGCCACATCCGGTCTTCTGCAGAATACTGTCAAAGAGAATAACACATCAGCCGAAAGGGTTTCTGATATGGTAAAATTCGTTCAGGAGGCTGTTGCGTATGCCCGTGACCATGGCAAGGAAAAAGCCCTTGCTGAATTTAGTGACCGCAATGGTTCATTCTTCAGGAAAGACCTGTATATTTATGCATATGACTTTAATGGCACCACCCTTGCTCACCCGTTGCAGACCGAACTTATCGGAAAGAGCCGTCTGAACGAAACTGATGCAAACAATGAGTTTTTTATCCGTAATCTGCGTGATGCTGCACAAAACGGATCAGGATTTGTCGTATTTCACTATGTAAATCCGGCCCATAATAATTCGGTTGAGAAGAAACTTGGGTATGTTGAGGCCGTGGATGATACATGGTGGCTGGGATCGGGACTGTACGGTGAAGATGTGACCATTCCAAAAGAAATCACCTGGAATACTCCTGCATAATCCAAAAACACACATTACCCCAGTTTCATTTCACTTTTTGCCTTACCAAACCGGCAAACCTTTCATATTTGCAATCATACGATGTCATATGGGCCATTATGTAATCGCCTGTATATCGGCGCTTCTTATTATCTGTCTTTTCTCAGCTGGAAATGCAGAGATGACGCCACTCCCTACAGTCCAGCTCCCTCTTGCTCCCCCTGCAGTCAAACCGCCATATGATGATGACCGGTTCTTTGAACGGGCAAATAGCACGATACAGCAGATCTGTAACGGGGACACCCTTCCGGTCGGGAAGATGAACATGGCATTTCATGACTCTCTTGCAGGAACATATTACACTCTCATCAGGATGATTATCAGTCAGAAGGAATATACCCAGGCGGAGAAGCTGATCTCATTCCTTTCGTATACCCTGACACTTTCGGAGAAATATCTTGAGTATGAGTCGGAGAAGAATACCTTCTCCCCGGTTGATACTGGCCGTGTGTCGTATGAGGACCTGATGCCCTGGTATGATGCAGCAGCCGGTATCTGGAAGAATTTATATAAGAAGTATCCTGGCACGAAGATGTATGGGATGCCTGATCCTGTCCCCCCAAAGACATGGATAATTGGCGAGATCCCATAGGTAAAAAGACCCTTTTTTAAAAAACGGTCAGAGGTATGTGCCAAAATACCTCATCATCGTCTTTAGGTAATAGGGGTCATAATTCAGATCATGGTTCTTATTGGGCATTACCATGAGATCATACTGTTTTTTAGCCGATTCAAGAGCATTTGCAAGCTGCATTGTCATGGATGGATGAACATTATCATCCATATCCCCGGTGATAAGGAGCAGATGACCAGTGAGGTTTGCTGCTTTTTCTGCGGTAACCTGCTCAAGATACCGGTCAGTCACCGGATATCCTTCATACTTCTCCCCCCAGAACGAGGCATAGAGCCTGCTATCATAATTTCCTGACCCGGCAACCCCGACCTTGAAAAACTCCGGATAGGTGAGCATTGCCTGAGCTGCCATGAATCCACCTGCTGATTTGCCATAGATACCCACCCGGCTGATATCCAGAAAAGGATACCGGGATGCAAGTTGTCGAAGACCGGTAATGTGGTCAGGAAGGCCACAATCACTCAGATTTCCATAACTGACATCATGAAATGCCTTTGACCGGTATGCCGTACCAAGACCGTCCATCGTTACCACGACATACCCCAGCTCAGAGAGCATCTGACATGTCCAGTAGATCTTTGCATTCCAGGTCAGAGAAGCTGGATAGGCAGTTTCAGTGACGATAGTATAGGGGCCTGGATAGACCACGTCAATGACCGGATACTTCTTCGTGCTGTCAAAATGCGTCGGCCTGAAGAGCAGACCGTACAGTTCCGTCTTTCCATCACGGGCAGTCACTGAGAACCGTTCTGCCGGAGTCCAGCCCATTCTTTGAAGATCAGAGTCATCAGCCGTTGCAAGATGCATGAGAAGTGTGCCGTCTCTTGATCGGAGGACGGTCACCGTCGGGAGATCGGCTCGGGAGTAGGCATCGACAAAACAAGAGAGATCCGGGGATAACGATATCGAGTGATCTGCCTGGCCCGGGGTCAGGAGTTTCAGACCATTCCCATCGGTCTGGACCCGGTACAGATACTGATAGTAGGGATTGCCCCCCTCTCTCCCACTTGCAGTAAAGTAAATATGACCGTTCTTCTCATCAACGGCCAGGATCTTCCGGACTACCCACGGCCCTTTTGTGATCTGTTTTTTCAGTGTGCCATTGGCATCATACCGGTACAAATGCCCCCAGCCATCCTGTTCTGAAAACCAGATGACATCCCCGTTCTGTAGCACATAGACGTTAGGAGAGGCACCGTATTCCAGATTTGATTCGATATACGTCGAACCAGTCTCGTTCATGATCTCCCGGACAGTACCGGTCTGTGGATCTGCTGACAGAAGACGAAGGGTCTTCTCACCCCGTTCAACATAGAGGAGATATGAGATATTTCCTGTCTTATCCCACCACTCAAGGACATTCTGATCCGTATCCATCAGACTGACCTCCGGCTGTGGTCGGTATTGTACAGGAGTGACAATACGGGAATTTGTATCGATAATAACAGGGTGATATTCAGGGACAGCAGGATCTCCGGGTGTTGCATACTTATATGAATAGAGTACCGGACGCCTTCCGGTTCCTGATGCATCCTGCACAAGCCAGATCGGGCTGACATTTCGCTGATCAACCCGGTA
>NZ_DAONKG010000198.1:0-4501 GCF_035406105.1 Methanospirillum sp. | reverse complement strand
CAATACAGGTCTTACCTCTGCAATACCTCTTTTTTTCCCATAGGCCGGGACCTGCAAACGAGATACACCGCATCTGATTCATTCATTTGTGCACAGGCCTATATGTACTTGAATACATCACGGCCAGTCCATGAAGATTGCATTTGTGTACGATGTTTTATATCCCGAAACGATCGGCGGAGTTGAAAAACGAATCTTTGAGATCGGAACCAGACTTGCGCAACGTGGACATGAAATACACCTTTTCCCCATGTCACCAGGAAAAGAAAAAAGCATCTTCGTTCGTGATGGCCTTATCATACATCCTGTATGCAGACCGATGGGGCTGTATACAGGCGGACGGCGGTCGATCATTCAGGCTCTCTTGTATTCATGTCATCTCTTTCCCGTTCTATTAAAGGTGAACGTTGACATCATCGATTGTCAGAATTTTCCCTATTTTCCTGTGATAGTATCTCGTTTGGTTGGATTTTTGAAGAAGGAGACATGTGTTATTACCTGGCATGAGGCGTGGGGATCTTATTGGTACCGGTATCTAGGTTTGGCCGGGATTGGCGGGAGGGTGACTGAGAAGATTGCACTTCTTCTCTCCGGGTCATCAATTGCAGTATCACATCATACCGCAGAACGGATGAAAATTGAAGGATATCGTGATAATCCGGTAATCATCCCAAATGGTATCACATTGGAAAATATCAGAAAAATAGAACCCGATAAAAAGACTACCGACGTTATCTTTATTGGCCGATTTATCCCGGAAAAACATCCTGAACTGGTAGTAGAAGCAGTCAGAATTCTTGGAGAAGAGATACCTGACCTTACCTGCACCATGATCGGAGATGGACCAATGATGACCAGGATTGTGAAGATGATCCATGATTTTGGATTGTCTGAGAACATTCACCTATATGGATTTGTGAGTGATTACCAGGATGTTATCAGAAGGATGAAATCCGCACGAGTATTTGTACTGCCAAGTGAACGGGAGGGGTTTGGAATTGTGTGCATTGAAGCGATGGCATGTGGGCTTCCGATTATCACTACCAATTATCCGCTGAATGCAGCATCAGTACATGTTCTTCCCGGTTGCGGATATTGCGCAGGATCTTCTGCGGATGACATCGCCTGCGGCATCCGGACATTTCTCTCGAAATCTCCAGATAAATCAATAATGGATAAGTATGTCATAAAGCACGACTGGGAGCGGATAACCAGTGCATTAGAAGAAGTATATCGTAGTCTCCGGTGTGATACTTTCAAAGAACAGGAGATATAACTGAAAAAATTAAGAGAGTACTATCATGGAAGAGCGGGTTTTTTCACTGAATGGTCATGAGATTACCGGCTATATCATCCCAATCGGGGATGTGAATCTTGTCTTTGCCAGAACTCCAAAGGGTCTTGTCGGGTGTGGTGCTATTGATGCGACAGCCCTTGAAAAATTTAAAATCCCGGCGGTCAAAGTTCGTCCTTTGACTGGCGATTCGATTCGTAATATTGAAGATCTCATGAAGGGCTGCGTTGCGGTTGTAAACTCATATGCACAGGAACTGGGGATAACAACAGAGATGAATGGTGAACAGGCTCTTCTTGCCCTGATATAACCGTTTCATAAGTAATGGAAGAACATCAGGCACTTATTTATGGGAGCATGAGATAATCAAAAGTATGTTTTCCCACATTCTCGTTGGTGTAGACGGTTCCAAAGAAAGCTTTCGCGCCCTGACCTATGCAATGACACTTGCAAAAAAGTTTGATGGAACCATTGATGTGATGTATTCAATTCCCCCCCGTGTGTATGCAGAGCTTGCTGAACGGGAGGTCAGGATTGAAGAGCCGACAGGTGATGTGAAATTTATCAGTATGCTGCAACAGGAAGAGAATCATATCAGGGATCTTGTTCAGGACATTGCAGCAAAGGAAGGAGTGAGTATCGAATTCCATACCCGTGTCGGTGATCCGGTGGATGCAATGATAGAATATGTCTCATCAGCAGGAGTGGATCTCATTGTCGTCGGATCATCAGGAAAAGGAATGGCTGACCGGCTCATTCTGGGAAGTGTCAGCACAGGTATTGTCCATAAAAGCCCGGTGCCAGTCCTGGTTACAAAACCGGAATCCTAAAAATTATTCTTTCCCTTTTCAGGGGTGGTTATCATAGATATTGCAATTGTTTTTTGCGATAAATACTGACCAGAGCGGGGTTAAAACTAATAATGCCACCCATCCGATGATCGGAATAATTCCGATGCTCCCGATACCAAGTCCGTTATATGAGTGATCTTACCCTCGGTGAAGAGACCTGCCAGTGCAGATAAGACCCCGATTGCACCAAATGCTACTGCGATAATGATTGCCAGAATAAGGTAGAGGATGGTGACGATGTTCATCTTCCAGCCGCCAACAAATAACCGGCCATACCCATCGATTTCCGGGGCAGTTTCATTTTCATCACCATACACCCGGATCAGATACCCACTTACCAGGGGTACGATGGTGATGGTGAAGATCTGGATGATGGAAAGAATGATGAGAACGATCCATCATTTCCAATGATTGATAAAGCCTGATTTCACGTAATCAGATGCATTGGTAATAATTACAGAATACGATGCCATGTGTAATCATATGGCTATCAATGGAAAAAGAATTAATCTTTTGGAATAATGCCGAAAACGAAACATACCTGATGTGCCAAAGGGAAAAATATTGATGATAATCACATGGTTTACCGTAAAAGACACTATATATACCGAAAAGCCGGAACGTGTTCTAAAGATGTAATACCATTATGAGAACATGTAGATATTCTTCCGGATATGGCAGTTCAAATATTTCAGAAAACATACCCGTAAAGCAGAGAGACTTCAATTAATCAGTTAAAAATTATTCCGGGAAATCCGGAACATTACAGGTATTCAGGATCGTAAAAGAAATTACATGTACAATGACCAGCTTGTTCCAGCTCATGCACATGATACACACAGGGACAAATGATCGCCTTATCCTTTTCTTTATCCCCGGACCGGATACGACACGGACAATAGCGCTCCCCATGCTTTTCAGAATTCCGGGATAATCCTTTAATCACAGCATTTGTCTGCTTCTCATCAGGATTCAGGATCCATCCTTTCGATCGGGAATACTCCAGCGCCCAACTCCGTATTTCATCTTCAGTTTCTGCCACAGGAACTCCCATATACCTATCAACCCGCACAGGCTTGAATATAATGGCTTACCCAGGGATGATGCCTTATATCATTTTAATCCTTCTTCCCACCATCAGGAAGGATTCTCCTGAGTACGTTGCGGTATGCAGTGATAACATCACCTTTGTCAAACCGGTATACATCCTTATCAAATGACTCGCCGGTCTGCTTATCCCAAAGCCGCATAGAGTCCATGCTGATCTCATCACCAAGGTAAATTTTTCCGGCTGCTTTTCCAAACTCAAGCTTAAAATCCACCAGCCGGATACCACACTCATCAAAGAACCGGGAAAGGACAGTATTTACTTTCAGAGCCATCTCTTTCACCTGCTTGAGTTCGTCAGCAGGAAGAATATGAAGGACCTCTATGAGGTCATCATTGATCATGGGATCCCCCCGCTCATCATCCTTATAATCAATAGAGACCACCGGCCGTTCGAGCACGGTTCCCTCTGCAACCGGATACTTTTTTGTCATAGAGCCCGCAGCAATATTTCTGACAATGACCTCAAGAGGAATCATGTCAAGCCGGCGGACGATCATCGTATCAGGTGCAGCCATCCTGATGTAATGCGTTGGAATTCCTTCTGCCTCCAGCATCTTCATAAAAAATTCCGATGCCGTAGCGTTCAAAATTCCCTTATCAGTAAACTGGTCGTGCTTAACGCCGTTAAAGGCGGTCATGTCATTTCGAAAGACAACAATCAGTTCATCAGGATTCTCACTCAGATAAACCGATTTTGCTTTCCCCTCATACAGGGGCTTTTCCGGTATCACGGATGTACCTCTCCTATGTAGTATGTTCTCAAGCCTGATGATATAATCCCTGAGTCTGGGATGATACCACCCTCTCCGGATATACTCCGGGTAAATACAGAGCCGTTCCTTGAGCGTGTATCCTTTCGTGAGATCTGCGAGTTCTTCGAAAGCTGGCCAGGGATGCTCAGGGTTTACATAATCAATGGTAACCGGTGAGATACCTCCAAGGTCAGTCACTCCACAGGGAAGAATTTTTGCAGCATCAGCCAGATTCGGAGGGATTTGAATGGCAATATCAGGAGGAAGGATCTCTTTTGCCATCCTGACAGTCTCCTGCATATCATGAAGGGTTGCGCCGGGAAATGCACTCATTCCGGTACCAGGCTTTGGACAGAAGTTTTGTATTATGACTTCCTGGATATGCCCATAGCGAAGGTGAAGATCCGCAATCACCGAAAGGGACTGTCTCCGGTCATGAACAGTCTCCCCGATACCAAGTAATAAACCGGTTGTAAAGGGAATTTTAAGCCTTC
>NZ_DAONKG010000197.1:0-4517 GCF_035406105.1 Methanospirillum sp. | reverse complement strand
AACACGGTATCCCATCTCGGTCAGGCGCCAGGATATGAGGTCTGCAATGACCGGGTTATCCTCGACTATAAAGATCGTTCCTTCAGACACAACAATCTACAACCTTGTGAACGTCACATCTCTGATAGTATAAGGTATCGCATGTGCACAGCATACCTATCCTCATAATCAGGGAAATGTTTTCCCGGTAATTTTTCATTCAGATGACGTGGTATTTTTTACTTTCCAGTGGATCAGGACCCCTTCTTCCATTGGTGTGCAGCTGATACGTTTCAGGGTTGGAAAATCAGATTCTGATATGTATCCGCTTCCGTCGGCAAGGGTGGGGGCGTCCTTTCCACCAATGATTAAATTGCCGATAAACATGGTCAGTTCATCAACAAGGCCTGCAGACAGCAATCCCCAGATGAGTGTACCTCCACCCTCAACCATGAGCCGGCGGATACCCCTCTCAAAGAGCCTTTCAAGGAGGGCTGCAAGGTCAACAGATTCATCTCCTGCCTGGATGATATCAGCATACTCTTTAAGAGCAGCGATTCTGTCTGCCGGTGCATTTTGTGAGACCGCGATAATACGAAGTCCCGGTCCTTTATGGAGAATTTTGGCACCGGGTGGCGTCCTGCACTGACTGTCAACTACAATCCGTATGGGATGCTCTGGTTTTTTTGTCCTGACCCGCCAGGCGATCCGGTCAGCTGACTTGATAGTGAGTGATGGATCATCGGCAAGCACGGTTCCGATTCCTACCATTATTGCATCACATCCCGCTTTCATCTCATCAACCCGGTCAAAGTCCTCTCTGCCTGAGATCTTTACCTGCCGTCGCTCTCTGGTGGAGAGTTTTCCGTCCGCACTTACGGCTACGTTCACGATGACATAGGGGCGCATGATATCTTCCTATGCACGGGCCCGGAGACGGGCAATCTCATCTGCCGCCTGTTGGACACGAATGAGAAACGTCCCATGGCAGGGTTTTGTAAAGGGAAAGATGAGTGAATCTCCGTCAACCGCCACCCGAATGGGAGGAACGCCGATGATGTTCAGATCAAACATCCGGTATCCTGGCTCTATTTCATACTTCTCCGGATATCTGGAGAGAAATTCACGGGCTTCTTTAAAGGATATTTTTGATAAAAGCACTTCATATGGTAATGATTCTAAGCATCCCATGGGGCAGCCTCCTCAAGTTTGATCTTTATCGGTATCGGGTTGTGGATTGCCGGTTCAGCAATAACGGTACATGGAAAGGTAATCTCATGACTTATCTGTTCCGCCTCCTCTCCAAAGATGATCGCTGTGACCGGCCGGTGTGTCAGGGATGCTATGGTAGCAGCATAACTGATGCCGGCGTCATTGTGAATAAACACATAACTCTCTGTTATGGGAAGGTCACCGTTTGCAAGAGCAGCAATGGTTGCATCCAGATCTTTCATCTCCATAGTATAATGTCCGTCAGGGTCTGCTACCCGTATCAGTTGCCGGGCTGATGGTGTTCCGGCTATAATCGTTCTTATTCCTGCCTTTTTCATCCGATGTGCCAGATAGAGGACAAGACTGGTCTGTACCGGAACTTTCGGGCAACCCATGACCAGGAGTGCAGCTCGGTGCGTCGGTTCTTCAGGCATAGATACAGAGTAGTATGGATGTCAAGGGGTATGAATGAGGATGTCAGAGGTCTGATATTCTGTCAGTACATATCCTGGGATCACCAGGACAGATAAAGAAACTTCTTGAGCTGGTGATGATGTACATTGCTGTATGAAACGGCTTTATATGTGGATCGCCGGAGCGGTTCTTTTCGTCACAATTGTCTTATCCGTCTCGGTCATCGGTGCAAATCAGAGTTGTATCCCCTGCGGTGACAGTTGTTATGATCCAAGCAAGCAGTCCTGCTGCCAGGGTCAGGTTTATGACGGGCTCCATTGGGGGATCTGTAAGGATGCCTGCTATAATATTGAAAAACAGGTCTGCTGTAATGGAAAGCCTGTGAACGGGACACGGTGTCTTCCGACCTGTGGTGACTCGTTTTACAATCCGATAACCCAGACCTGCTGCCAGGGAGAACCAAAAGACGGACTCTTATGGGGAGTATGCGGTGGGAAGTGTTATGATCTGACCAATGAGACCTGCTGTAATAATCAGATATATCCCGGAAACGGATGGCAGAAGTGTGGCGATACCTGTTATAATAAGAATAATCAAAGCTGTTGTCTCGGAATGGTGTATGATGGGAAGGGGTATACAAAATGCGGTGATTCCTGTTACAACCCGAAGACCGAGTCCTGTTGTAAAGGAAAAGTGAGTGAAGGAAAAGTTGAGTGTGCTTATTAATAAATTTTTTATCTTTTTTTCTGGTTTTTAATTTACGGAATGTTCAGGCAGGGGTGTGAGTTTTTACGTCATGATTTTGTGAATGGGTAATTTTGTTTTCTCTACCTGAAACGATGTTCCTGGTTTCTATTTACCAGTGAAATCCTTATGGAAAAAATAATAGAGTTATTTCTCACTTCAGGTATGCTCATACAGGTCCTTTCGATGTGAATAATGCCATTTGCCAATATTATGTTCTTTCGCTAGAATTTCTCTTCCTGCTTCAGCAAGTGTGCGTTGTAAGGTTTCATTCACCCATAGTTCAATTGCCTCAGTAATTGCATTATTTATTGCTTCTTCATTCATCATGCCATATTCATGATTAATTACTTCTCTGAAATGTTGCTCAACATCATCGGAAAGGGATATGGCGAGAGTGCCTATATGTGTTACGAAATTTCTGATATATTTGCATATTTTCTTGTGGTCCTATAAAAACACATAAATTGCAATAATGAAGTTGATCAAATATCATAGGTAGTAGAAATATTTATGAGATGGACATTATTTTATCCAATACATGGTTATTGGATGCTTGTGGCTGATGTGATAGCAAAGAAGTATGTGGAGAAAGAGATTACGTGCCGGGCTTTTTGGCGGTCTGATGAGCGGAGACGGTGCTGAGAAATGAAACTGCAAATGTGTAGGTGGTGGTCATGTGAGTAACCCATTATCCCTTGCCAACTATATAATATCAGACAATTACCTGATTACTTCTCATACCAAATTACGTATGGCTGAACGAGGGATAACTAATGCCTCTCTTGAAAATGGGATTGTTGAAGGAGAAATTATTGAAGAATGCTCTGATGATATGCCTTGTCCTTCTGTTCTCTTACTCTCCATGGTGAACAATATTCCCAAACAGATCATATCAGAGGGAAGGTTGATGTCATCAATGCTATCCCGGTGAAATTGTCCGTCGATAATGAGGTTATTCACACCGCTCCGGCGGATAAGGATCTTATGGTAGTCCTGGTTCAGAAACAGACTCTGTGTCCTTCAGCAAAAAAAAGGAGATACTGTATCCTTTACTGATGATGTGAGTGTAAAGGTACCGACTCCGGAATCGCTGTCCGCCATATCAATCCACTTTTAGTACACCAAAATTAACAAAATTGTTAACTATAGTGTACCTAAAGTTGGAGGATAGCTAAAAACCCCCTTCCAACAAATTGGGATTTGTAAATACTTTATAAACTTACGATCACTAAAGGGGGGTTTTTAGCTATCCTCTCTAAAATATGCGGCTTGGGGTTGAGTAAATATTCATGGTTTCCAAACCGTTAGCCAGGAAATTCGTTCATAATCAGAGTCGTTGGTTGCTATGTGTAATATTTGATTATACGAAGCAGAAGCTACTATTGCTGCATCAGCTGCCATAAGTCCGTATTTTTTGATGTTATCCATTTGGAGAGAGAACACATCGGCATTATCTTCCAACATTATCATTTCACACGATAAAATGGCTTCATATATTTCAAACGTTCTGGTAAGTTTTTGAATTATTGACGGATCTCTTTTTATGAGGTTCAGGGCTTGTTGGTGTGAATTAGCATTCCCATCCTCAATTACTTCAGCAATCATGAGACGGTGAAGAAATTCGTGTCGGATCATGGGAGGAAGGCAAAGGTGTATTTTTTGATTAATACTTCTGTGAAGAAGTTCTTCACAGGCAGAGTAATAGAGAGGGTGCTTAAACGCTCAATAAAGAAGTATGTTTGTATCGATTATTATCCAGTTATCCTCAGGAAAATCAGGAAGTCTATTCAAAAATATCACTATCAATAATCTTTTCAATTAGAGTTGAATCTTGAATTTTTATATGCCCACATAATTTTCTAATTCGTTCATGTGATTCTTCACGTTCAAGAGGATTGAGTGATGGATGATGTTGTACCTGAATTGATTTGACTTCTGCCATGATTTCTTCTCCCTGGATCTCTCTTATTATGTCTCTTTCAGAGGTTATATGAATTTCTTGGAAAATAGTGGCTGATAATCGTTTTTATTAGGCGCGCAATTATATAAATGGCATTCTAGATCCAACGTATGAGAAAAGAACGCCTAATGAGAAATATTAAGCCTTAATACTCTCAAATTTCCCCTAAAACTCCGGAGAACCTTCTCTCTCTATATCCCCTCGC
>NZ_DAONKG010000196.1:0-4524 GCF_035406105.1 Methanospirillum sp. | reverse complement strand
AGTGTGAGATCTGTAACAACGATATCACTCACGGTATACTCATCGCTAACCCCAAATGAATTCGTTACGTTTTGAATAACATGATATACCCCGGGATCTGGCAACGTTACATTGAGATTTTTCGTTTTAAACTCTTTTCCAAAGACATTAACTCCGGTATTATTCCAGATGGTATAGTTGTATGAAAGGGGAACATCAGAAACGGTATAGTTCACCATACTAAGCGCCTGATCAGTTATACCAATCTCCAACGGGGCACCTCCACTTTTTGGAATTACCGAAAAGTTTGCAATTGGGTAGACTTTATCAGGAGGAATTGAAGTTTTACCAGTAATTGAGACTAAATTGCCCAGACTGTTGTTCACGGTCAGGTTGACCATGAAATTAGTGTCACTCATATCCTCAGTGAAATGATCCTGCCCGGAGAGAGTCTTTGAGATCCCTGTGGAAAGGTCAGTCCATTTCCACCACCATTCAGTAGTTTTGACCATAGGATCTAAATACGAATATGATAAGTCCCTGAATGTTATCGTCCCATTCGGATTTGTAGGAGTCCTATCATCATATGCGGGAACTGCGTCATAATCCACTGATATAAAATTCCGATTATCTGACACCTGGTAAACCATTTCGGTTGGTGAATACTGACTTCCGTCAGAAGCGTTAACAGTCAGATTTAAAAGATATGAATTCCCATCTGCGACAAAAGGACCAAATGTTGCATTTTGATCATTATTAATGGTAAAATCTGTAAAATTGCTAAGATTCGTCAAACTCCATCTCCAATCGAGGATTGTTTCACCATAACTTCCCGGCACCCACGTTGTATCATTGAGAAACAGGAAATCCCCATATGCAAGAGTAGTACCAAAACTACTTACCCCGGGACTATTCAAAGGTCTGCCAGCCTGGTTCTTTGCTATGTAATTTGGCGATAATACAGCCAGACAAGGCTGAAGGAGCAGGCCCAGAACCAAAAGTACCCCGAGAAATATTTCTGCCTTTTTTATTCCTTTCTGAGAATATAAATTCTCTTTTTTTCTCTTCATCGTATAATCCCCACCTTATGTACAAACCTACCTTTGATCAGGATACTAGTATTAATTATCGGATCAGTTATATAGATTATGCATTATAGTGTTCATCTCATACTATATGCCAAATAAAAAAAACAGCCATTTCATTTTTTTATAATACTGTGAGTATCATAATTTGAGAGGTTTCAGGATGATACAAAAAATCCTTTCATCCATTCAATCCTGAATGAATAATAATTGTCATTTGAATCTATAAACACAATCATATTTCTCTTTTTTAGAGAGATCATCAGAAGATGCGCTCCTCCATGAAATGAATAATTTTAATGATGCGCGAAAACTGATGGTTTTTAGGATGAAAAAATCAGGATTTGAAAAATAATGGAGAACTTTGATCATTAGTAAGAGGAATTGTAATATCCCCAATGACCTGACTTTGTGAGAGACTGTTTCGGGCCCATAAAGAAACAGAATATGATCCCGGAGTCGAATAGGTATGAGATACTACATTTCCGGTTCCAAAACTGCCATCCCCAAAGTCCCATTTCCATTGATTAATCTCCCCCCACGAATTATCTCTGAAAGTGAGCGTGTATCCATCAACTGATTCAACGGTAAAAGCTGCAATTATAACTCCCGAGAGTGGTTCATTATTGAGTCTGATTGCATAATCTCTATCAACTGAAGGTATAACAAATGGCGATTCCGTAGATTGTTCGACCCCATTTACCGTCAGATTCTTGATTCTGGCTCCGGCAGTCGGTTTGAACTGGAAGGTGATGGATTCCCCTGGATAAGCACTAAACATCCCGGATGGACTAATCCAGCCAATCTCATCCGATGAAGCATCGATTGTAAACCCAGTGCCCGATACAACAAAATTATACGGAACAGACGGACCACTTATTCCAGTTACAATAACCGGATGGTTGCCGAGGATATTATCAATCGTTTCAGGGAAGAGCGCATTAATCCTGGTTGGTGATTCGATGGTATACGAAATTGCCGACCCATCAACAGTAACACCACCAGAATCCGAAACCGTATCAAACCCGGTTCCAGTGATTATGACTGGGAAAGGTGCTGAATGCGTATTCTGAATTGCTCCACCCGGGTTTAAATTAGTAATTTTGGGCAATGCAGGATTAATTATGAACTGAACATTATCGTTACTATATAGACCATTCTGATTCACCGAAACATTCCATGGTCCTGTGACTGATGAAGAGGGAATGAATAAGGACCCGGTTAGATCAATCCCGGATAAGGAACCAACCGAAGTTAGATTAGATTCACCAAGATGAGTAAAATTAACTAGAGCTCCATCGATAAAGTTGTTTCCAGTCAATTGATACGTTATTGTACTCCCAGCCAGAGCGGATGAAGGAGATATGTTTAAAACTTCAGGAAATGGTAATACCCTGACCAGAGGGATAGTATCATAGATCCCTGATCCTGATACCACTTCATAGGGAATAGTAGTATAGCCATCTTTTGCTGGTGGCTGAAGATCTGACCAACCGGTGTGTGAGGGATTGCTCCAATAATTACCTGCAATAAAAGGGCCTCCCATAAAATTTAAACCGGGTTCAGGTCCAGCCGGGTTTGACCAGACATACCTTCCATAATTGCCCGTTCCATTTACAGGAACAAGACTTCCGAGATAATTATCAAAGATAGTGCCGTTTCCTTTACCATTTCCGGCATCAATCAGAAAATCAGTAGTTTTAGAATCATTAAATAGATTTTGATGAATTTTAATATTTTGAGCGCTATCTGATAATTTTAATCCTACATTATTTGAAATGAGTCTATTATCAGACACTGATGCGTTAATGCTTGCATAATAGAGTTCTATTCCTGTGTTATTGGTGCCATACACAAGATTACCTTTTATTATCGCATGAGGAAGGAAATTGGTGATTCCACGTTCATCATTAACCAGAACCTGGTTATTTTCTACCCTGGCATAATATCCGGATCCATTGTCACCAGGTTCAGGTCCGACATAGGTACCACCGGCACTTATTCCCCGCCGGGTATTGTATACCACAGTATTACCATACACATATGCATAATTTCCCTGAGATAATATCCCACCACGGTTGTTTAAGACAGTATTCTCAATGACCGATGAATTATGCCCACGTGAACAAAGTCCATAATCTCTATGGTTTATTGCTGTGTTTCTTATGATAGTTGAATAATTCCCATTGGAATCAATTCCGATCATGGTATTATTACTGACTCTACATTCTGCTATCGTCACATTATCCGCAAATGAATTAATACCATAATCAAATTCTGAAATGGTACTAATATTTGTAACCGTACTTTGAACCCCGTTTTTGGAGATGAGAACTCAGGAACCTGTCCCAGGCCCTGATATCTTATGATAATTTCCATCAAGGATAACACCAGGAGATTCTATCGCTATTGCGTAATCAGGAGAAGATGTAACCAGATTATCAATCAGATAATAAATACCCTGGCTGGTAATAATAATGTGTCCATCTGAATAACTACCGGTAAAAGTATAATCACTCCCGGAGTGATGTGGCTCCAGAGCAATCCCTGCACCTTCTGCTGTTGCAACTATACACAACATTATGCCAACCAATGGGTATAATCGAATATTATCCATAATATCACCTGAATGCAGCCATTACATGCTACACACCTACTCATTTCATCATTATAGACGAAGTGAGATTTAATGTTACTTTACATCAGGACTTAATTATAGTTTCGATTATATTTTTTTCTAATATTTTAATTCCTTTTCAGTAATAGATATGTAATCTAATCACTGCAACAGATATAAACACAGAAATGTTTCTGATAAGTATTCCAATAATGCACCACCCTTACATACTGCAGCATGAATTCAAAGAACTTCAACTCTCTTATCCCCTCGGGAAATAATCAGATTGGTGCAAGCCTCCTGATTTGGATCTGGCGATAACCAGAAAGAGACGTGACATATGCAGGAATAAAATGACTATGTTGGATATTGCAGGTTATTTGCTTGGGAAACCTCCATTTATTGTAATACGGCTATCATGGCAGTGATATGAAAATAACGGATAAACAACCCATTGGATCGTTGTTGGAGAGATTTCGGCTGCCTGTCTTTCATCAGATTAAGTCACCAGTAAATCTCTCATAAAAGTATTGTTTCCTAGTAATTCACCAACAGAACTATCATATAAGGTAATATTTGCGTAAAAATATAAAAACCAAATGTACAGACTTAGCGGAATTATTTTCCATACGCGATCTAAGTAATACTCCCGCTTACAATTACAACACACAGTCTGCAAAATCTGGTTTTTTGCAAAAACGTGATAAAACATCCTTTTTATTTGAGGAATTTCGGATATATAAATGATTATCAATATTTTATATAATAAATTTATTAAATTTAAAATATTGTCGAATAGGGAGATTGGATTACTCCTCTCCCCCCTTCCAAGAACAGGACTTG
>NZ_DAONKG010000195.1:0-4524 GCF_035406105.1 Methanospirillum sp. | reverse complement strand
GACGGGAACTTCGGTCTCCGCTCCTCGTGATGTGATTATCCGGGTGGTAAAATCACTCCTGGCGACCCTGATAAGATCATTGATCTCCCCAAATGCAAGAGCACCAGTTTTGCATGCCTCGGCACATGCCGGGATTCTCCCTTCTCCAAGCCTTTCAATACAGTTGTCACATTTTGCATTGACTTCCCGATCAGGTCCAGGTTTTTGAACCTTTCGAAACTCTATGATCCCAAAAGGACAGGCCATGGCACAGATCCCACAACTGATACATTTCAGATAATCAACAAGAACAGAACCGGTTTTATCATCCCGGCTGAGTGATCCGGTCGGACAGACCTGCATACAGGGGGCAGGGTCACAATGTCTGCACCGGTTTGGGAATTTCAGATAATTATCAACAGTCTCTACAAAGATGCGTGGGTAAGACTTCGTTTCTTCCAGGATTGCCGGAATCAGACTCTTACTCTGTGAATGTGCAATTGCACAGGCCACTTCACAATGCCTGCACCCGACACATCGCTCCTGCCGGACAAAGACGGTTTTCATCCATGGTACCTCTTTCAAGTTCTCATTTCACACACAGAATCATGAATTACATTTTTTCGAGAGAGAATTACTGTGATTCTGTAGTGAGGTGGGATAAAGGTTGTTATCCCTCTAAAAAAAATGAGAAAAGTTAGGGAATGACGATATTAAACCCTGGATCAAATACATCAAGCATACTGACAAACCGGTCAAACAAACCTGAATCTCCGGTTATGGTGACATCTTCCGGCGTAACTGTCGGATTGAGGGCGAGTTGTTCAAGGGTCTTTCTTGGCATAGTCACGGTCACATCTGCTTCGGAAGAAATCACATCTACCCGGTAGACAAGCACATCATTTTTGACCTGTATCAAAGCCTTGTCACCGGTGTCCGATAACATTAAATTCATTTGATAATCTTCACCGGTTACCTTCTCCTTATTTACCCTGACTGATATATAATCAAGTAATTGGCTCAAGGTCATGGCTTTCATTATATCTTCGGATATCCCGCTCAAATCCTCCCCGGTCTTCTGGTTATCGGTTCTGATTCTGACCAGTCAGTTCCTGCTCCGGATACCGTGATAGTTTCAGCGACAAAACGACTTGAAACCGTTTATTTATAGAATCCAGAGATTAATTTCAGATACGTATACATCCGGTTCAGATATCGCCGGGCTGAAAGAAAATGGGACACAACAAGTTCTCAACCCCAGGTTTGAAAACAGTACCCGTATTATTAAGCATCGGATTGGGGAAGCAATAGAAAGGGAGAATGAGTATCTCACCAGTTCTTCCTTCTGATTCAATGATATGTTCGACTGTGAAAAGCTTCAAGTTATCCGTTAAAATGGTGGTAATCGTAGATATTCTTAATATACTCCTGCTTTCGATGCTTACTCGCCTTCACTGGTGGCTTAAGATATCCGATTTCCGGGGTCTGCAGTGCAGGGCAAAACGGACAAAGGGCTGCATCAACATCGTGTGCTTTTGTCCGAACCGGGCAATAGTATTTCCCGTCAATATAATCGACTTTATCTCCTCCGGGAAAGGGCATGCCGACCGGATGACCCGGTATCTCCTGGACAAACATGCAAAAACCAGACAACAGATATTTTAAGAATCGAAGGAGGTTTTTGGCATCATCATCCGATGAGCACTGATTTCTGACCATATCCCAGTATGTACCTGCATTTTCCCACACCGGTTCTAACATTGTGGCAAAAGAACCCTGCTGATTCATCAGACGGAGAGTCTGATATGTTCCATTCAGAAACGCTGCAATGGATTCTTCCAGTTCTTTTTTATAATCAGGTGAAAATGTCTCAATTTTATTTGAAAAATTCACTTTCATCTGATTAATATCTTTTGGATCATAAGTAAGAACGAGATCGGCAATAGCTTTGCCTAATTCGCCCCGCACGTGGATTGACGCCAGCCGTATGCAGGCATCCGCGATGGTATGCGAGTCCCTATTCCTCTTCCCATGATTCATAGCGTTATCCATCTCATGATCTTGGTATATAAGCAGATTTGGTAACCATGGATCATTCTCTGACACTCATAATACAGTTAATTTTTAAGATATATTCTGAATGAAGACTGCAATGCTCTCTTTACCTGATTTGAATGCCTGTATTTTGATTTTGCGTCTTTTTTTCCGTCTTCAAAATCGATACACAATGGAGAAAAACGCTCTCCGTTCAGGGCAGTCTGTCGTAACAGATCCAGTGTGTCTGTATGTATCAGACCGGAGAAGATAGATTCTATTGGTTTACCGATGAGGGTACGGGCATTTATATCAAGGATCGTGTCTGCTGCCGCATTTGATCCGGAAAGGATAAGCCGGGAATCTTCCTGCAGCATATAGGTATGAATACCAAATGGAGCATTCTGAATAATCATCTCAAGCCGTTCTTCTTTTTCTCGAAGTTCCATCTCAATCTGTTTTCTGACTGATATATCCCTGAATATCCCCTCAACACCGGCGATATCTCCATTCTGATCATAATAAAAATGACTTGAGACTGCGACAATAAAAGGAGTTCCATCTTTCTTTTTGACAGTAATCTCTTCACTTTCGAGAGATCCGGTCTCCTGTATCTTTTTTAAAAAAATTTCCCGCTCTTGAGGGTTATAATAAAATGTATTCGCAATAGGCCGGTATAGCACTTCATCAACGGAATCGTATCCAAATAACCTGGCAAAACTAGGGCTGGCAAGAATCAGGTTTCCATCCTTATCACTCCGGTAATACCCGTCCTGGATATTTTCTATAACACTCCGGTATAACTCCTCGCTTTTCTGTAATTTTTTCTCATTCTCTTTTTGAATGGTGATATCCCTAATTGATTCAATTGCACCGATAATCTCACCAGATTCATTATAGAGGGGTGATGCGATAACCCAGGCAATCATCGGTTTTCCCTGACGTTTTGGGTATACAGTCTCTGCTGATATTTTGTTCCCGTCGTTTTGAATATATGTGTATCTTTTTTCGACATCGGGGATACCTGATAGTATGTAGTCGATAAGAATCGGCATTCGTTCTCCATAAAATGGAATGGCATATTCATAGTTCCCTTTTCCTATCATACGTTCAGAAGAAAAACCGGTCATCTCTTCAATCGCTTTATTCCATATCAGGATTTGCCCTTTGGAATTGATTGCAAATGTGGGATCAGGAAGAAAGTTTATTATGTCTGATAGTTTTCGTTCACTTTCTGCAAGGGCCTGTCTGCTCTCTGCTAGTTCCTCAAAGTTAGATTTTAATTCCTCTTCGGATGCTGCAAGTTCTTCATAAGCAGCCTGAAGTTCTTCATGATTTTTAATCAGCTGCTGCTCAGCACGATAGCGAAAAACTCCCTGTCTGATCTTTGAGGCAAGTTCAACAAACTGGGATCTGACATCCCCTCCTTTCTGTAGATAAAAATCTGCACCGCTGTTGATAACTTCGATAACAATCTCTTCTCTTCCCCGGCCGGTAAAAAGAATGAATGGTCGCTTGTCCTGACGGGATCGAATCGCTTTTAAAAACTCAATTCCGTCTTTCTCCGGCATCTGGTAGTCGGAAATGATGACCTCAATTGGTTTCTCCTCTAGAATCTGAAAGCCTTCATCTGCTGAGTGAGCTGTATAGACGGTAAATTCCCCGGTTTTTTCTAAAAATAACTTGGTGATCTCCAGAAGATCAGGTTCATCATCCACAAAAAGCACGAAAATCATACCAAGACCAGAATATTACTATGTGGGTTTTCGTATTTATGTACCTTTTGAGATATGCATTTCAAAATGAGACTGTCAGTTTTTTTTATGCTCTCCTTCATTTGGATACCCTGCTGAAAAAAATGGTTCATCACTTCAGGCAGGATGGATGATCCGGATGGTTGATGATTATATCCCCTATGGTGGAGCCCCGGATGAAAAGACACAAAAGGAAATACTTGCCGATGCTGAGCACCCGCTTGCGGATATCGCGAACTTCATCCAGTCAGAAAAGAAAGAAATATATCTCCGGGTTCAGCAATCAGATTAATATCTTGAAGTATCTCTCCTTCAGGCTCACCCCTTTCGTTGTGGTACACATGTGCGTACAGTATTCGGATGCCCAGACCGCGATGGATGCATTTGCAATCTGACATATCCCTGCTATGAGGGCGGCAATCAGCATCAGAAAACCTATATCCAGGACGTTTCCGAAATTTTTCTCAAGGATTCCGTAATCAATAAGTGCTGCACTGAGTGCAGGTATGGCCAGGGCGCCGGCAGCAAAAATGATATTCAGGATGATTGAGAGAAGAAACCAGCGTCGATACCCATGGAATAACGTATATATCCGTTTGTAATTTGACACCGTCATCGGGGCACCAGGTAGAGGAGATATGCTCTAAAGTATTTAGATAATAATTTATTGCATAAGAATGATGATAAATCATGAAAGCCCATGAATGTAAAATAAAACTTTATTTATGTGTTTTCTTATTGTGTGCAATAGTCATCA
>NZ_DAONKG010000194.1:0-4545 GCF_035406105.1 Methanospirillum sp. | reverse complement strand
CAGGTGTGATCTCTTCCTCCGGAGCCAGTACTTCAATATCCGCGGCCCGGGCAAGTTGTCCGTTTATGAACAACCGAAGGGTATAGGTACCTGGTTCAAGTTCCCGATCATCTTCCCAGGATATTGATCGATGCGTAATACCCTCTGTCCCTTCATCCCACTCCTCTTCGGTTGAGTAGAACCATTCATTGTTATACAGCCATTCAACCTCTACCTGCATGCCGTCTTCCATGTTCATAAAGGGAAAAACGGCACAGATTTTTATTGTCCCTGGCTCATATGCATCAACTGGCCTGATGGGAACACTCTCATTCGTCACCCCCTCAGAGAATGTGATCTCACCAAACGCAGCAAAATCTGGAGTATAGTCGCTGGCGACACCATACATACAAGAGGGTATGAAAAAGAGAAGGATGAGAAAAACGTATGCTGCTTGTTTATCTTTCTTTCGCTGAATGGTTCTCTTATTCATCCGCATCTGTACCTTTGTACTAAATACCATAGTGTTTTGTCAGGAACAGGCGTACTTTATCAGTATTCATAAAGTTTTTATCCACTTCATTAATGAGATCATCAATAATGCGTATTTGTTCCAGGATTTTTTCTTCGTACTGGCCACCCTGCATTTCATTCAGTATGGTAATTGCTGCAAGAGGATTTCGAATCTGATCATTGATTGCAGCAAGTTTAACCAGATTCTCTTCAATCTGCGCTATTGCAGTGATCTCCCGCTTTCGCATCTCCAAAAGCTCAGTTACATCATGGAAAATGATCATGATGAGGACATCGTCACCAGACAGGATAGCACTGCATTTTGCCTCTGTTTTCACTATTTTTCCGTCTTTGTTCAGAAAATCCCACTGCAGCACTGACAATTCGCCCTGTGCAACCCGGCGGATGATATCCTGGGATGCCACATGAGACTCTCTGCCATCTGGTTGGAATGCCGAAGAAAATTCATGTAGTTCTTTTCCGACAATTTCATTTATATTTCTTCCGATTAACCGGGTGGCAGCATTATTGCAACCAGCTATCCTGTTCCCTTTCAGGATGAAGATTGCTTCATTGGCCGATTCAAAGAGCCTCTGGTAATTCTCTTCTGCCTTCCATCTCTTACCCAGCTCCTGCAGCAGTTCTTCTTCCCTGGTCTGCAGGTTGCTGATTGTATCCTTCAGATTGGTCACCAGACGGTTAATCGCCCGTTCAATCTGACGGAACTCGGATGAACCGGTCGGGCGAATCCGGTAATCCAGATCTCCGGCTGCGATATGCTCAATATCCTCAACGATCCGGTCAATCGGCCGCGACAGGTATCGTGATCCGGCAATGGCACCACCTGCTGCAATAATCGCGGTGAGCAGCAGAAATCCGCCAAATATCAGGGTGAGGGTAAGTTTCTTCTGATCCCGTCCCTCAGTGGAATAGACCGTCCGTGCGGCAAGATACATCTCGGATGCTGATGGTGACGATGTATCGCTGATAGGAAGATGGGTATACCGGACAACATCACCGGTGACCGGGTCAATCTCTTCAAAGTTGGTGTGATCTTTAAATGTCCTGATAATTTTTGAAATAACATCGGCTTTTGGCATGCTGCCGTTATCCTGAACAGAGTATCGGGAAACAGGTTCATACCGTGAGTTATAGAGTTCAATTGATCTGATATCCGTGTTAATTCCGGGGAGGTTATGAATAAGTTCCTTATATGATGCATTTGATGCAGAGGGAAGAAGTTGATTAAATGACCGGCTGATCTCAAGAAGGTATCTGCCATCACCGGTCCCCATGTATGCAAACTTTCGAAACGGAGCATTTTTTGCATATCCCCGTACCATCCGGTCAGGAACAAAAGTCCCATTTTTCCGGATCTGCGAGACATAGGTATAAAATTTCGGCCACATCTTAAAGTCAAGACCGATATCATCAGGGAATGTAGTTTTTACGACCAGGCCATCGGCATTGACCAGGTAAAGATTGTACTCTCCATCCAGCTGAGAATCTAATATAATCTTTAATGCGCTGAGATTAATCTGGGTAATATCACCCCCTGATTTTTCATAAGCGGTACGGTATATTTTCATTGCCTTTTCCAATGAAGGAATATATTGCAATTCATAGAGGGATATCCCCCGGTCAATCCAGATGACTGACTGCTGAAGGATCTGATCGGTGAGGTTTTGGCGATTTTCAAACTCTTCATCGATGGATGTCAGTGAGCTGGTGTACCAGACAATGACAAGGGCGATAAGGGAGATAAGGAGCAAAAAAAGGATGACTGCCGCTAATTTTCGTGAAAAAGAAGCCAAAATCAAAGGTTGTCCATCATCCATAGGGACGTCAAAAAGGGGAATTGGATATAGTAGTACTTAATAACTTCCTTGTCTGATCTGAGATCAGGGTGTGTGGTTTGATCGGGGTGTGTCTCTCTTTATGAAAGTAATTCATATTGCAGGATGGTCCGGTTCTGGAAAAACCACATTTATTCTCAAGCTCTGTTCTCATCTGGTGCATCGTGGCAGGACCGCGACCATTAAACATATCGGCAGTCATTATTGTGCTCTTCCCCTCGGGAAAGATACGACCCTTCATTTTGAAGCCGGTGCAGATCCTGCTGTCGGGATTGATGATGAGAAGACATCAGCGGTATTTCATGGGATCTGTCTTGATGATGCCTTGAACCTGCTTTCTGATTCCGGCGTCAGATATGCAGTCCTTGAAGGTTTTAAAGGGATGCCCTTTCAGAAGGTTCATATCGGTATCCTGGATGGTCCGTATCTTCTCAAGAATCCAGAGGTTTCTGAGGTTTTATCTGTTCTTGATCAGTTTGATGACTGGTATACCCCTTCCGGCCTGATGAAGGAACTCACTGATGAATATCCGGGATGTCATATCTTCTCCTGGGCCGGATATGTCACAGATTATCAGAAAACAAAGGATTTGTGTTCCCGGATAGAAGACGAATATGGTGATGATCCCCTCATTGCGGGAATTCGTGCCAGGGTCCATCGGTGGAGTGATGATGGCCGGTACCCGGTGTATCTTCTGATGGCCATGAATAATCCATTCGCAGACGCGGCAATTTTTTTCAGGGCAATCCAGAAGATTGAGGTGTGTACACTCTCATGATGGAAAAAACCGATCTGAGGTCTGAGTTAATCCGTCGGATGGCAGATGTATCGGGAGAGCCAGCCGCCATCAGTCTGGTTACCGGTGAAGTCCTTCAGATGGTTTCAGAAGCCCTTATCAGACTTCGAAAGGAACATATCCGGTTTCGGGCATCTGATTCCGTCATACTAGCAGACAGTTCCTTTGGTATGACAAGAAAGGAGGCAAATGCTTTTCTGTGTGCCTGTTTTCTGGAATTTCGCTCTGGAAAAGCCGATGTGTGGGACAATGTGGTCTTTTTTACTGAAGAGATACTTGAAAACCCGGATACCGTATGGCAGGAGATCGTTCATCACACTCGTGAAGGATGGAATGAACGGTTTTATGATTATAATCTGCATCCGGAACAGGTTATACACGATCGTCTGTACCAGATTGCAACCCTGATGGTACGGTTTTATGCCGGTGACGGACGGCAGATATGGACCGGATATGAACAGGATCCCGAATCTGTTTATAAACGACTCCTCATTCTGAAAATTCCCCGCTCGATCGCCTGTCTTATTGTGGGGACATTAAAGGATCTCGGAATTGTACAGGGGCCGTTTGATATTGTCGGGGATATCGTCGATGCACGGGTATTGGGACGAATGGTATGTGGTGACGGGAGCGGGATCACCCCTATGAAGGCACGAAGGCTTGCCCGTATGCTCTCACCTGATGATCCCTGGAAGCTTGATCGACCTCTCTACCTGATCGGAACAACCTGGTGTAGTCCGGGACCAAAGTGCAGAGCATGTCCGGTGAAGCAGTCATGTGTAACTGCCCTCTCGGAGGGTATGGGTATCCGCCCGGATCCGGTAATCCGGGAGAGTTTTTTTGGGAAAAAGTCATATCAACGTACCTTAAAACAATGGCAGAATATCATTCCTGCAACAAATGATGACCTGATTTTAAAATAACTCTCTGATTAACAGAATCATATTTTTAGCTGGAAGCTTTATCGTCTCTGCTGCGGTATATTCCTATATGACAAACCGGATCGATACCCCCCAGAAGATCAGGTTTTTAAAGTTCATCTCGTTGTATGAATCGGGTGTCAGGCCTGGTGAAATTGCACAGGAGTTTGGAATCCGTCCCTCAACGGTCACGAGATCCCTCCATGAACTGGGAGAGGCCGGGTATATCCGGTATGATCCCTACCAAAAGGTCTCTCTCACCAGTGATGGAGAGGATTTAACCCGGTTTTTACATCGCCGTCACCGTATCCTCTCCTTAATGTTTGCCCGCGCTGGTCTTTCTGAACAGGATGCATGTAAGCAGGCTGAGAAGATCGAGCATCTGGTGCCAAAGGTCCATATTGACCAGATCTGTCGCTCACTCGGTCATCCCAGCAGGGCAGCTTGTGGTGTGATTGAACATGATCCCGTCTGTTGTGGA
>NZ_DAONKG010000193.1:0-4573 GCF_035406105.1 Methanospirillum sp. | reverse complement strand
AACCGGTCATCGAGGTGACAGCAAAACCGACAAAAACGCCCCTCCCTTCTCCACCAAGAGAGAAGAAAACGACAGCTCAAAAACAGCCGCTCAGTCCCTTCCTCGGAATTATCTCCCTGGCAGTACTCCTGCTTGCTGCCGGAAAGCGGCAGTAACCATATCCCCTCAATTTTTCTGACCTTCCAGATATCCGGACAGATCTTCCGGCATCCCAGTATCCTCATTATACCTGATGACCTACGTAGTACCACATGAAACGTGCACTGCTTTCAGTCTGGAATAAGGAAGGGATCATAGATCTTGCCCGGACCCTGCATCAGGCCGGTATTGAACTATTAAGTTCAGGGGGAACCGCCAGAGTCCTCACCGGTGCAGGTATTCCCATCATTGAGGTATCAGAATATACCGGGTTTCCGGAGATGATGGACGGACGGGTCAAGACCCTCCATCCCCGGATCCATGGAGGGATTCTGGGCAGGAGAGGGATCGATGATGCCATTATGAAAGAGCACAATATCGGCCCGATTGATCTGGTTGTTGTCAATCTCTATCCGTTTGAAGAGATGACAAAACAGTCCCTCCCCCTTGAGGAGCTTGTCGAGTTCATTGATATCGGTGGACCGGCGATGATCCGTGCAGCCGCAAAAAACTACGCCGATGTCCTTGTGGTTATTGACCCCGCAGATTATCCTGATCTGATTCAGGCAGTATCCTCCGGGAAGGCATTTTCAAAAGAGGAGAGACTCTCGTATGCAAGGAAAGTCTTTGCCCGCATGGCGGCCTATGATGGGGCCATCAGTAATTATCTCTATGGTCTTGATCAGGAGTTGCCCCAGGTCTATTCGGTACAGTTCCGCAACGGCCGGATGCTTAGATATGGTGAAAACCCGCACCAGATTGCTGCAGTGTATGGTGAGACCGGGATTGGTGGCACTTTGCCGCTCCAGGGCAAAGCGATGTCATACAATAACTATCTTGACGTCGATGCGGCAGTCGGTCTTCTTCGGGAGTTTGATGAATGTGCCGCCGTCATTGTTAAGCATAATAACCCCTGTGGGGTTGCGACTGGTGAAACAATCCGCGATGTCTATATTGCAGCACGTGATGGTGATCCGGTCTCTGCATATGGGGGTATTGTTGCCGTGAATCGTGAGGTGAATGCAGATCTTGCCAGAGAGATCGCCCGGACTTTTATCGAGGTTCTCATCGCTCCCTCGTTCTCTGATGAAGCCAGAGAAATCCTGAGGACCAAAGAGAATCTCAGACTCCTGCTGCTTGCTGATCCTGTGGGAGGTGCAGCCGTCAGAACCATTGACGGGGGAGCACTGGTTCAGGTGACACCTGTCCGGAGAGAGGAATGGCAGGTTGTTACCGAACGCGACCCGACTGCTGATGAGGAAGCCGCCATGATACTTGCAATGAAAGTCTGCAAGCACGTAAAAAGTAATGCCATCGTCTTTGCTGACAAACATCGTGCCCTTGGTATTGGTGCCGGTCAGATGAGCAGGGTTGACAGTGCGAAAATAGCCATCTCCAAGGCACAATTCCCGCTGAGCGGATCGGTCGTTGCATCGGATGCGTTTTTACCGTTTTCAGATACCCTGGAGGTCGCAGCAGATGCAGGAGCGACCGCCCTTATTCAGCCGGGAGGATCGATACGGGATAATGAAGTGATTGCCGAGGCAAACCGGAGAAAAATGGCGATGGTATTTACTGGAATCAGGTATTTCAGGCATTAAAGAAAGGAAGATGAACCTTTGGAACCAACAATAATACGGCATATTTCATGTCTTCACCACCAACGGCAGAACCATGTATCCCGCTTCGGGATATCATGCTTATGATGATCTCCCGGATTGGGGAGATAGCAGAGACCCTGGAGCAGGAACAGGTTGATTGTTTTTTATCTGCACTGATGGGAGCGCAAAGAATCTTTGTCATTGGTGCCGGCCGGTCCGGGTTTGTTGCAAAATCCTTTGCCATGCGTCTGATGCACCTGGGTCTGACCTCCTATGTTGTCGGTGAGACGGTCACCCCCTCGTTTCATAAAAATGACACGTTGATTGCGTTTTCAGGTTCAGGAAAGACAAAATCCGTCATGGAAGCATGCGAGACTACCCGCCAGATAGGCGGTCAGATCTGCCTGATCACCGGTACCAAAGTCTCACCCATGGCAGCAATAGCAGACTGTGTCGTTCTCTTAAAAATTGATGACGAGAGCTGTTATATCGGTTCTGATCACTTTGACCTCCGGCAGCTCCGAGGTGAGCACCGGTCAATATCCGCGGCATGCACCCCGCTTGGAACCCTGTTTGAGACGTCTGCGATGATATTTGCAGACTCGGTCATCAGTGCCCTTATCGAGCTGAAACACTGTTCAATAGAAGAGATAATGCATCGATATACCAATATGCAATAACCGCATCTCAATCCTTCTTTTTCAGGATATATATCCGCAGTTTCTCACCGTCTTCAAGGATTTCAGATCCGATACATGTGCTCAAAAATCCGGTATGCGAGAACAGTTCCTCGCACCGGTGAAAATCCTGTAATGATGAGATCAGAATCATAATGCGACCGCCTGGTGCCAGAACCTCAGGGATATGCACAAGAAACCGGGCAAGCGGGGCACGCCCGTCCGTTCCCCCGTCAAGGGCATACTCAAGCCAGTCATGTATTCGTTCATCCTTATCTGTCGGGATGTACGGCGGATTAAAAAGGATCATCGTAAACACCCTGCGAAGGCCACGCGCCATATCAGTTCTGATGACCTGAACACCCCGTGTATGTGATAAAAGCACGGCATGAGGGTTTATGTCGGTTCCAATGACCGTGCATAAATCTTGAAGTGAAGAAGCAATATACCCGCTTCCGGTCCCCACTTCAAGAATGATATCATCAGGTCGTATCTCCGCCTGAGCCATGCGAAGAAGAAAAAAGGTATCCTCCCGTGGGGGGTAAATCTGACTCGTATCAGGTACTGAGCCGGTTGGAGATGGTGGCAAAGTCCTCAAGATAGAGTGCCTCCGGTCTGGATGAGAGAATATTGGGATCGAGATCGCTGATTACAGACAAAATCCGCTCTGTTCCATATCTTCCTGCAAGGGCTTTCAGAGTAGACTGTACTGTCTTTCTCCGGCGGGTAAAGAGTTCCCTGACGAGATCTTCATAGACAGCCCGGTTCTGTATTGGGAATAATGGCTCACGGGGCTCTATCCATACCACCGTGGATCTAACCTTGGGCGGGGGGGTGAATGCTCCGGGGGGAAGATCAAAGCACCGGTTTGCCCGTGCATATGTCTGAAGCATAATCGAGAGTCTCCCACAATCCCTGGTTCCGGGATGAGCCATCATCCGGTCCGCAAACTCCTTCTGGTACATGAGAATCGCCGCTTCGAACCCGATATCAAGCAGTCTGAATGTTATCGGAGAAGATATTGAGTACGGAAGGTTTGCCATGACAATCTCAAAGGGAGGGAGAGGGACCTTTACCGCATCTCCATGAATAAGGGTCAGAGACCCGTCTGAAATTTCAGATGCAAACCGTCCTGACAGCCTTGTGATCAGCGTTGAATCCAGTTCAACAGAGATGACGCGGGCACCCCGTTCAAGAAGTGCCTGTGTCAGAATACCGTCTCCTGGTCCAATCTCAAGCACAACGCGCCCGGATACATCCAGGAGATCTGCAATCCGGGCAACAATCCGTGGATCAGTAAGAAAATGCTGGTCACGGTATGCTTTCATCGTGATGTAAAGAGATGATATTTGACATTCGGATCCTGAATCTCTTCCAGTATCCGATTCAGGATCATCCGGTCCGGATGTGGGATAGCTTTGATTCGTTGAGAAATATCTGCAAAATTCTCAAATGGTTTCTTCTCACGTTCTTCGATGATCTCCCACATCAGTTTCTTCCCGATGCCCGGGAGCAGATGAAGCATATGCAGTTTGGGAGTGATTGGTATTGCACGATTATAAAAATCGACAAAGTCCTTTTCCCGATCTTTTATAATCCGTTCAATTGCAAAGGAGAGCTCCTGTATTGCACTGTGCGTCAGTTCATCGTATCTGAGCCGACGCTTCACCCGCTCGATCTTCGGGCGTTCCCCACCCCCGATATATACAAGTTCACCAATGTCTAGGGTCAGGTTTTTTGGAATCAGTTCCAGAAGTTTGAACTGTTCCACTCCGACAGCCTGAACAACCGGCTCCCTTTTGTACATCGGCCTTGGATCATCCGGATACCCTTTCGGAAGGATATCTAAGACTACCGCATTGATCTCTTTTTTTTCTTCTTTCATGACAATCAAGCCTATCTGAAGTGAGAAATCACCAGATCAATGATGGCATCAAGTTCCTCGGGGGTATGAGAGAATTTATCCCTGCCAAATACTGCCCGCACTTCATCCCGTGTCCGTGGCATAATATTTGCAATCCGGTAGGCCACGTCGGGTTTTACTTTATCCAGCTGGAGCAGTGCCTGCACAAGTTCCCTGGACTTCTCTGCAGACGTTTTTGAGATCTGATTGGCATGTTCAATACTGCGCCGAAGTTCATATGACATCTCTTTGCC
>NZ_DAONKG010000192.1:0-4617 GCF_035406105.1 Methanospirillum sp. | reverse complement strand
AGGAGGAATGGTTGTCGGTTCGGGTGTCGGTGTCGTAGATGGTGGTGCTGACTGCCCCGGTGGCGGGGTACTGGTACAACCGGTCAATATCACACAACCGGTGAGAATCAGGGTAATGAATATGATACTCGTTTTTCTGTTCATAGTATGAGATCTCTTCCTGCAGAAATGAAAGCATTATCCTGAATGATCGGACTGACCGGTAAGTATGACTTCCCTGAAGACAGATCTTTGGTCAGGCTGATGCTATGGGCAAACCAAAAAACGGATTTGAAAAAATAATCAGTGAGGTTCTTCAAAAAGGGGCTGCAGAGACTGCCCGGGAATGGGTTGAGGCGATTCGGAATGATTACGGAAGAGCCCCGCTTATCTTTGAACGGATGTCGGAACGGCCTGAGGTTCTCATCTCTCACCTGTTATATAAAAACGCGGTTCTTAAGACCGGGACCCTTGATCCGAAGATCGTCGAACTGATAAGTCTTGCAGTATCCGCAGCGCTTCGGTGTAATCATTGCACTGATTATCACGTTCAGGCTGCCCTTCGAAAAGGGGCCAATCCTGATGAGATACTTGAAGCGATAATGATTGCCGGTCTGACGTCCCAGTCAACGGTCCTTGCCGATGCATATCGTACCTATTCAGATACCATTGAGGAATGTATCAGTTGTGGGATAAAGATCCCGGCGGCCGCTTCGAAGAATACTGATTCCTCTTCCGGTTCTCCATGATCTCCCCTCTTTTTCGTTCAGGAATGAGGCATCTGCTTGTCGTTCCGATAAGGTCTTTCCGCCCTGCCTGAATCAGGCCCTCCCTGACGAGGGACTGGTGTGCAGGATCTCTCCAGTGGAGTATGGCACGTTGTATCCTCTTCTCCGCTCCTTTCGGGATATGGACCGGAGAGCGTGTTTTTGGATCAAGACCGGTTGCATACATGCAGGTTGAGGTTGTCATGGGGGTTGGTGTAAAGTCCTGAACCTGCTTGGTATACAATCCGGTATCGCGGAGGTATTCAGCAAGAATGATCATGTCACCAATGGTGCAGCCCGGATGTCCTGACATAAGATAGGGGATAAGATATTGCCTGGGCTTTTTCCCCTCCTGGACTTCTTCGAAAAGGACTCTGAACTGTTCAAAATCGCTTCCGTCAGGTTTGTTCATCATGGTCGTCACCATTTGAGTGATATGTTCAGGAGCAACCTTCATCTGGCCGGATATATGTCGTACCATGCGTTTGATCACCTCCTTGTCATGAGGAATGAGATCATACCGGAGACCTGATCCGATAAATACGTGTTTTACACCGGGGATTTTTTCTGCTTCATCAAGCAGGTCAAGGTACCCATGAATACCTGATCTGACTGACGAACAGGTGATACATTCCCGATCAGTACATGCACCGTTCTTCTCCCAGGCCGGGCAGGAATCGCCGTACATATTCGCACTCGGTCCTCCGACATCACTGACAATACCTGAAAATCCCCGTATCTTTCGGAATGATGCAATCTCCCTGAGTATGGATGCACGACTTCTGCTCTGGATGATCGTTCCCTGGTGCAGAGAGAGGGCACAAAAGTTGCAGTTCCCATAACACCCGCGATGTGCAATGACGGAGAACCGGACCGGTTCCAGTGCAGGGATATCCTTCTCGTATGAGGGATGTTTCTCCCGCCGGTAGGGAAGATCATAGATCCGATCCATCTCATGGGGGTGCAAGGGGTATGATGGAGGGTTCTGAATGATAACCGTCTTTGGATGACGTTGCAGGAGCGGTCTTCCGGTATAGGGGTTCTGATTGCCGGTAATAATTATGTGAGCATGACAGAAGTCATCAGGGTTATCCCGAACTTCGGCGAATGAGGGTAGTATGCATATATGCTCCATGTCCAGTTTCTGGACCTGCTTTGGAGGGATCTTCCAGACGGTTCCTGGAATATCATGCATATTTCGTGGATGAATCCCGGACTCTGCACGTTTTGCAATGGTACACAGGGTGGTTTCCCCCATTCCAAAGACCAGAAGGTCTGCCGGGGCATCGGCAAGGACTGACTGCCGTACTGAATCTGACCAGTAATCGTAGTGGGCAAACCGTCTGAGTGATGCCTCAATTCCTCCGATGATGATTGGCGTTTCCGGAAATAACCGGTGGACCAGATCCGTGTAGACCAGGACTGCCCGATCCGGTCTTTTTGGTATCCCGCCTGGGGAGTAGGCATCATCGGATCGCCGTTTTTGTGCGGCTGTATAGTTACTCACCATGGAGTCAACACTGCCCCCGGATATCGCAAAAAAGAGTCGTGGTTTCCCAAGTACCCTGAACGTTTCAGGGTTTTTTGGATCCGGCTGTGGAATTATCCCAACAGAAAAACCGGCATCCCAGAGTACCCGTCCAAGGAGGGCTGCTGCAAAGGATGGATGATCGACATAGGCATCCCCTGATATGATGATGATATCCGGCTGTATAATCCCAAGAGTTCTCAGTTCTTCCTGCGATATGGGTAAGAACCGTGGCTGCTCTGGGTGTATCATACCGGATTTTCAGACGATCCTGATGGTCCCGACGATCCGCAGTTTTTCACTCTCAAGATAATGGAGGATGATGACCGATCCAGGCAGATATATGAGTTCACGTTCAAACTGAAGGGTGAGTGTGGGTTTTCTAAAGTCTCCGTTATCACTGATCCGGGTGATTCTGCACGGAAGAAACTGCATCCAGTGACCGGCGTACAACACCATCTGTTCTTTGAGTGGCTGTGGCCAGTACGGGATGATTTCTGCTGTTCCACTGAGTGTGAGGGATGAGATGATCCCCGGATCTGAAGAAAGGACATATCCGCGATCAAGGTCATCAGCCTCAATCCCTTTGAGTGCAAGACCAACCCGGTCACCTGCTGACGCCTCTTCTGCATCATCGTCATGCATCTGAATAGATCGTATCTGTACCTGTCTTCCCAGAGGATGCACAGTCAATTGGTCATGGCGATGAATGGTTCCTTCCTTGACGCATCCAAGAATGACCGTTCCAATCCCCTTTACGTTGAAGTGATGATCGATGGGAACACTTCCCTTCCCGGCAGTCCGCGCAGTTTTCTGTTCTCCGGCACGGTTCCATAACCACTCCCGCAGGAGTACAGGATCGTC
This sequence comes from Methanospirillum sp., assembly GCF_035406105.1. Taxonomy (GTDB): domain Archaea; phylum Halobacteriota; class Methanomicrobia; order Methanomicrobiales; family Methanospirillaceae; genus Methanospirillum. The sequence goes on along the minus strand of NZ_DAONKG010000192.1, from coordinate 1,479 downwards.
AGGAAGATCGGTATACTGTTCCAGAACCGTTCCGCGTATGAGTGGGGCAATCTGTCCCTTATCAATATAATTGCGGAGGATGATTGCACCCTCCCTGACTCCTGCTGCATTCAGCATCAGGATTATCTCTCCCAGCTTTGCGCTCAATGCATCAATAACCAAAATGGCAAGGTCTGCCAGCGAGGCGGTATAAAAAAGCGAGGACAGTTTCTCCGGGTATCGCGAAGGTTCAATAACGGTTATCGTTACATCCCCTTTTTTCATATTATAGAAGGTTATATCGGTTGAGGTGCCTTTTTTCCCCAGTTCTTTGGCAAGATCAGCAGGTCCGAGGAGGGCGATATTGAGATTTGGCATCAGTATCTAAGCGTTGTCTGTAGATTTGATAGTTTCAGCAGGGAGATTCAATATGGTTAATACACTTCTGATAATAGTGATAATGATATGAAGGTACTCATCGCGATTCCTCCTGAAAAGTTCAGAGATGAGGAACTCCTGATACCCGTGAAAAAATTTCAGGAGGCCGGGGTGACGTATGAGCTTGCATCGACGCACGTCGGGGTGGTAATGGGCGTCCTTGGCAAAAAGGCGAAGGTGAACCGGACCTTTGAAGATGTTCTGCTTACCGGAGCGGATGATTATTATGCCCTGATGATTGTCGGAGGGCCGGGCACCCAGGTTCATCTCTGGAATAACCGGCATCTGATTGAATTGATCAATGTCTTTCATACCAGACAGAAAGTCGTTGCCGGTATTGGGAATGCACCGATTGTGATCGCAAAAGCAGGGATACTGAAAAAGAAGATAGCAACCGTAGCTCCTGGTCCTACGGTCCGTGAGATGATGAAGGAGGATGCAATCATTCAGAATAAGCCGGTTGTTTATAAGGATCGGATTGTCACTGCAATGGGCCCTGAAGCAGCCGAGGAGTTTGCATCAATCCTCATCAAATATGAGAATGGAGATCCGGAATTTGTGCCTACCAGCGGAAAAGCCGGATTTGCCTTTTAACTTTTTTCCAGACCGATATCTGCTCATGATCAACAGAACGGTATGTTCATGATTTTTGCCACGAAATTATCCATTCACTCATGAAATCAGATACGGGGATTTTTTCAGGGGTTCGTCCTTTTGGATCAGTTTTTTTTCTGGTATTTCTGTGTATGCTGATTATTCTTGGATCCTGTTCCTCTGTGTCAGGTGCCAAACAAAAGACCCAGATTACTCTTGTGGTTACCCCGGAAAACCCTCCGGAAGGGTATGCCTTTACTGTGACCGGAATCCTGACCGATGCGGCTGGTTTACCTCTGGGTAACAAGCGGATTGCACTGGAGTCATCCCCCGATGGCGATCCAGGATATACCTTTGAACGGATTGCGGTAGATGCAACCGACCGGGAAGGAAGATATGAATTTTTCAGGGGCAATCACACTCCTGCTGAATATATACGGGTTTCTTACCTGGGAAATGCTGAGTATG
>NZ_DAONKG010000191.1:0-4805 GCF_035406105.1 Methanospirillum sp. | reverse complement strand
ACTTGCCGGAAAGTACGGGTATGCAAATGATCATGAACGGGATGCCCTCACCGCAGCGGTTGAAGCATACAAATACTGGAGGCATAAATTTTCAGGGATACTCAAACGGGTACCTCCAGGGATTGACCTTGACGAGGTGCGGGCCGGTATTATCCGAGGGCAGTCACTGGAACAGATCCTGAGCGGCAGAAAAGAAAAGGCACAGATAGCACAAGAGAAGAAACCTGAGGTCAATCTTGACACATCAGACGAACGGGTTCGAATTCTTGATGGAACCGTCAAGGATCTCCGTGCTCTGGTATCAGATCTCCAGCAGGAGATAGCAGCTCTTAAAAAACAAAACCAGGCATTGTCCAGAAAAATTTCAGGTATGAAGGCGGAGCGGGAGAAGGGGATTAATATAGAGCCTGAGATCATCAAACGGGATCAGATCATACAAAACCTCAAGCACCGGCTAAGACAGGAGGAGCGGAACAATAAAAAATTACAGCGCCGCCTGAAACGAATAAAAGAAACCACTGATGAATTGCGGACTCAGGGAACCCGTGCCATTAAGGTGCTTCCTGACCTCTCACGTGAGAGTGTCCGCCAGCTTATCGAACGAATCGGTATTCAGCCAGGTGACATTCTTTATGTGAAAACGCTTGCCTCATGGGGGAAGGGCATCGTACATGAGCTCGCCGGATATGGCGTTGAAGCGGTTATCGTGCATGAAAAGGCAGCAGATACCCTGAGTACAGAACTTCGTGATGTCTTTTTCCATGAGAAACTGCCGGTTGTTCTCTCAAAGGATCTTCAGATCCAGGTTAAAGGAGAGATCGGAACCTGTGATGAGGTCGCATATGATGATGCACTTCTTGACTTTACCGCAGAGCATGAAAAATTCATGAAAGAGAAAGGTGAGGAGATGCTGGAGTCGCTCATGAAGGAATATCTGGCTGAGCGGGAGCGGAAGGTGAAATGAGGTATGGATGACCGTGCACTCCTGGATGTTATCAGGCCGGTCTGCGGGGCTGATACCTGCTCAGACGACTGTGCGATCATTCGTCTTCCCTGCGGCACTCTGGTGACTTCAACCGATATGCTGCATATGCAATCTGATTTTCCAGAGGGTATGACAAACTGGCAGATCGGGTGGATGTCGGTTGCGGTAACGATCTCAGATATTGCTGCAATGGGAGCAGAACCGATACAGATCGTCCTCGCCATTGGTCTTGATGATCAGAACCGCTTATCAGAGATTGTGAAGGGAGCGTATGCCTGCTGCGATGCATATGGGGTCACCTACGCCGGAGGAGATCTTGATGCTCATTCTGAACTGACCATAGTATCAACCGGGATAGGGATCATCAGGGATGGAGAGCCGGTCAGAAGACGGGGGGCAATGCCAGGTGATCTCATCTGTGTGACCGGGACCTTGGGACGGGCAATTCTGGGGCTTTTTGGTGATCACCGGTTCTGGAAGGATCTATGTGAACCACAGCCACGGGTGAGGGAAGGGAGAGCTGCACGGCTGGCAGGGGCGACGGCTATGATGGACATCAGTGACGGACTTGCCATATCCCTCTATGATATCGCTGCCGAATCGCATGTCGGCATGGAAATATCAGCTGAATGTATCCCCCTGCCAAAGGATACGGATCAGAACAAGGCACGTGAGGCCGCCTTGTATGGAGGAGGGGACTTTGAACTACTCTTCTTCATTCCAGAAGAAAAATTCAAAGACCTTCCCATTCCGGTGACGCGGATTGGCAGGGTAACCGCACAACAGGATATTCTAATGGATGGTACCGTACTGCAAAAAAAGGGATATCTTCACCACTGGTAGGAATACCGCCAGTAGTTCCAGTTATTTGAGAAGTAGGTCACACCCTGATACAGAGAATCATATACCCGGGCTATATAAAGATTTTCTCCAATCTTTTTGAAATAGGGAAATGCCTCATTGACTTTTCCCATCTTATACAGGGTTTTTCCCATTCCAAACAGAGCATCCCGGTTTTCAGGATCAAGTTCCAGGGCCTTTGAAAAGTCCTGATATGCGTTATCAAGAAGGTCAATCTTCTGATATGCAGCACCTCGGTTTACATAATAGACTGACTGATTTGGATCAATCCTCAGTGTTTCATTAAAGGCAGCGATCGCTCCGTAATAATTCCCCTGCTGAAACCGGGCAAACCCAAGATTGGTCCAACCTTCTGCATTGTCAGGCTGAATCCTGACCACCTGGGCATATGCATCCTCACTTATTCCATACTCATTTGCAAGGTCCGCTGCGTACCCTTTTCTCATCCAGGCGATGGGAATATCAGGATTTTCAGCAATCGCCCGATCATAGTAATGAATCGTATCATATGCCTGGTTAAGCTGACGCATGACCTCAACGAGATATTTGAATGCATCCTCTTTCAGGGGTTTGATCTGAAGGGCTGTCTCAAATGCTTTCTTTGCCACGTCATACTGTTTGTTCACCGCTGCAACATCACCAAGGAGGTACCAGGCGTCATAGGAGGACGGTGATAATTTGGTTGCACGGGTTGCAGACCGCAGTGCGTCATCCCGTTTTCCAAGGGCCAGTTCTGCACGTGCCTTTTGCATCCAGGTCACGGGATCGTTTGGATTGATCATGGTCGCATTATCAAACCGGTACAATGCGTCCTGAAACCGGCCGGACTGCATCAGCAAAAATCCTACATTGGTTATGGTAATCGGATCATTGGGCTGAATTTTAAGTGACTGGTTGAACGCATCAAACGATGCATCAAATTTTTTCAGGTTGGCATATGAGAACCCAAGATTTGCCCAGACATCTGCATTACTCTGGTTTATCATCAGTGCACTACGGGAGATCGCTGCTGATTCTTCAAATTCTCCAAGCACATTCTGAACACGTGCCAGGGCAACGAGCAGATCCACATTCTTAGGATCTTCTTTTACCAGACGTGCATAGATATCTCTTGATTCCTTGTATTTACCAGTCTTTTCAAGGAGATCGGCCAGGATATACAGATTGTCCGGATTGTCAGGCACGAGGGTATTCAACTGGCCATAGGCTACCGCTGCCTCTTCCAGACGGTTCGAAAGCCGGAGCATCTCGCCAAGACGCTGCCATGATTCGGCATCCTTCCTATTTAATTTCAGGGCATTGTCGTATGACTTTGCCGCTTCATTATACCGGCCGGCGTCATACAGAATTTCAGCCTGTTTCACATAATATTCATAATTTTTCGGGCTTAGGTTAATTGCGATGCCATATTCGGCAAGTGCCTGTTTGGTCTCATTCATGGCAAAATATACATCGGCAAGGCCTGCATGGGTTGCTGCATTTTTTGGATCCAGAATGGTTGCATTTTTCATATCTGCATACGCTTTTTCAAGATCTCCTTCCCGTACATAGGCCCTGCCTCTTCCGATACGTGCAGTACTGTTCTTTGGATCAAGGGTGAGAACATGTGAATATCCGATGATCGCCTCATCATCCAGTGATTCATTAGAGAGGAGACTGGCAACCTTCAACCAGAGAGACGGATCTGATGAATCAAGTCTGATGGCAGCATCATACAGGGACAAGGCCTCCATGGCGCTTCCATTCTGTTCCATCTTCTCAGCCTGCATGGTGAGATTGGTGGAAATATGTTGGACATCAATGGGGCGGTCTTCGACACATCCGCAGACCAGGAATAATCCAGTAATAATAGCAGTAAAAAGTATGCATTTCAGATAATTTGTCGTATAGCTGAGCATTCAAATCAATAAAAAAGGTTAGAATCCGGTATTGTACGGGACACTTTTTACCAGGTAATATGCCCCGTTTATATCGAGTGTTTCTTTATATCCACGTTCAGTCAGATACCCCTGCGAACTGTTATACAGGGTGATCTCATTTGCCTTGAATGAGGCACTGCCGATGGCTCCATCAGCCCCGGACGGCATCTCAACCCGGTTCTTTGGCTGTGGATACCATCCTTCCGGAACCTCCTGCCTGACACCGGATCCTCGTTCATGAACCGTAATATAATCCAGTTCACGATCAGTGCTGCTCCACATGAAATCTGTCAGTTGTCCTCTGCTGGTATTCAGGTACTCTTCCATCGGGGTTTCATAGGTGTAATTTGAGTAGAGTGTTAAAGAGACGTCGTATTTTCCGGGTTCACGATAGATATGGACAGGATTCTTTTCAGTTGACGTATTCCCGTCTCCAAAATCCCATAACCGCCCATCCGCAAACCCATAACTGATATCATAAAATCTGACACGCAACGGCGCATCGCCCTCGGTCCGGTCAGACGTAAAATCAGCGGCAAGTGTTGAGACCACAAACTCATCATATGACGGGTGGCATCCTCGGGTGAATCCGGGTGGAGATGGAAGCATTGCTGGTTTTAATGTAAATGCAGCCTGCACTATCGTGCATGTCAGTATCATAAGGATAAAAAATCCAAGAAGGTATCTCCACCTGGCTGATGTCATAATGTAATTCCTGAGGTATAGGTAAATGACTTCATAAAGTTTACAATTGCCCCGCTCACTTTGGAGCGATCACGCCATTCATTCTGTGCCGAAACATTCTCCATCTTTCCCCGTCCTTCCAGAATAGAACCATGAAAATCTGTCATTACTGTACCGATTGCAGCATCAGTCCCATTGATCGGTGAGATGCTCACCATGTACTCAACTCCGGCCGGAGTTCCCTCACCACCGACCGCACGAATCTTCAATCTTGATTCCATTGCAAATGACTGCATATTGATAAGATTTGTCGAGCCACTCACATGGTCTTCAAAAGCAGGGGCCACCGAGAATGA
>NZ_DAONKG010000190.1:0-4843 GCF_035406105.1 Methanospirillum sp. | reverse complement strand
CCCCCCCACCGAGGCAGAGCGATCCATGCGGCTTATCCACACAACCCACGAGGGGGTCAGGTGGGAGACGGTGGAGATTCCCCTTCTGCACGCGTCTGGAGAGATCAAAACCGTCCTATGGAACTCTGCAACAATTTATGATCAGGATGGAAAAACTCCGCTTGCAACCATCGCCCAGGGCAGGGATATTACTGCAGAACGACAGCTGGAGCGGGAGAAGGATGAAGCTGCAGCGCAGATACAGGAAAATATCGCAAAGCTTGCCATCCTGAACGACGGAATACGTAATCCGCTCTCAATTATCGCGACATACATTGAGATGACGTCTGATAAGCAGGTGGCGGATATTATTCTGGGAGAGATCAGACGGATTGACGAGATGGTCACCAGCCTTGATCAGGAATGGATAAAGTCAGAAAAGATACTGAATTTTCTCAAGAAACATGATTTTGAAAGCACCGGGTTTGATATACATACAAACCAGGATCCGTTCGCGGATGAATTTCTGAAAAAGCAAAGGGAATCTTTCTCATCATCCAGGTATGAGGTCTTTATCGAAGAACTTCAGGCACAACTCTATACCATTCTTGACAGCATTGATGCACTCATCTACGTTGCCGATATGGAGAATTATGAGATTCTCTATCTCAATAAACAGGGCAGGTATTTATACGGTAACATTCTGGGCCAGAAATGCTACATGCACCTTCATAATGAGGTAAAAGGGCCCTGCGATTTCTGCACAAATCACTTTCTTGTGGATGGAACAGGCCCGACGGGTGTATACCGATGGGAGTATTATAATGCACAAAAGGGACTGTGGTTCGACTGCCGGGACCGGGCGATCAGATGGACTGACGGGCGACTGGTCCGTCTGGAGGTTGCCACTGACATCACAGAAAAAAAGATGAGAGAGGAGGAACTCCGGCAGAAGACTGAAGAACTTGACCGGTTCTGGAGCTGTAACCTTGATCTTCTTTGCATTGCGGATACAGACGGGTTTTTCAGGAAATTAAATCCGGAATGGGAGACAGCCCTCGGATACCCGCTCGCAGAGCTCGAGGGAAAACGATTCCTTGACTTTGTACACCCTGATGACCTTGAGGATACCCTTCGGGCAATTGCAACCCTCGATGATCAGGTCCCCCTTGTAAACTTCGTGAACCGGTACAGGCATAAGGACGGATCATACCGGTGGATTGAATGGCGTTCATTTCCGTATGGGAAGTATATCTACGCATCTGCACGTGACATTTCTGAATATAAGCGCAATGAAGAAGCAATCAAGCGGAGTGAAGAGCGGTTCAGAACCCTTGTGAATGCGATTCAGGAGACAATGTCAGTCATTGACCGGAATGGCACATTTCTCTATGCAAATGCAGCCGCTGCACGAAACCTGTCAGGGAAGGATCCGTCGTATGTTATCGGAAAGAACATCAGGGATTTTGTTTCCGCACAAAAAGCTGCAGAGTTAATCCACAATTACCAGACCACCATCGACGATGGCGTTCCCTTTTCAGGCGAGGTACTGGTAGAGATGCAGGGGAAAAAGATGTATTTTTTTAACCGGCTCATCCCATTCAGATTTTCACCTGATGAGGAGATGGTCGTCCTCTCACTCTCGCTGGATGTAACTGAGCAGCACGTAATCAGGGAGGAGATTGCTGAGCGGGAAGAACAATACCGGAGGATTGTTGAAACCGCCGAGGAGGGGATCTGGCAGATGGATAGTCAAGAGAATACGGTGTATGTAAATACCCGCATGGCTGAGATGCTTGGGTATACACCGGAAGAGATGCTTGGGAGACCTGTTACCGCTTTTATGCTTCCTGATGACCTAAAGCCTCATCATGATCGGATTATTCACCGGATGCAAGGAAAAAATGACCGGTATGAGCAGCAGTTTGTGAGAAAGGACGGCTCCCGTATATGGCTGCAGGTATCGGCCACTGCTCTTGTTGCCCCTGATGGCACCTTTAACGGCTCATTTGCCATGCTTACTGACATAACGGAGAGGAAGAAGGCTGAGGAGGCCCTTATAGAGAGTGAAACCAGGTTTTATGAACTCTTTCATAACATGCCTGCTGCCGTTGCAATCTATCATGCGGTTGATGACGGGAATGATTTCATCTTTCATGACTTTAACCGTGCAGGTGAGCGGTTCGAACAGATTTCCAGGGATGAGGTTATCGGCAGGAGCGTGAAACAGGTCTTCCCAGGAGTTGTCGATTTCGGTCTTTTTGAAGTATTCCAGCGGGTATACCGAACAGGGGTCCCGGAAAGTCATCCGGTTTCATTCTATAAGGATAACCGGATCACCGGATGGCGTGAGAATTATGTGTACAAACTTCCATCCGGAGATATCGTTGCGATATACGAGGATGTGACCGAACACAAGCAGGCAGAACATGAGCTGTCTGTCCTCTCAGAATCCCTCTCCAAAGCGATGAAGATAGCACACTTGGCAAACTGGGAGTATGACCCGAAATCCGGGTATTTTACGTTCAATGACTTATTTTATGACATGCTTGGAACGAATGCAGCAGAGGCGGGAGGATACCGCATAACAACTAATGAGTTTATAGAACGGTATGGTACTGCACCATACGCAGACCAGGTCAGAAAGACGATTCAAGCGGCATTATCCTCAAAAGACCCGGATTTTGAGATGACTATCGAAGGCGAACTTATCCGTCCTGATACAAGCACACTCTGGGTCATGACATGGTTTACGGTCGATCGGGATGAGTCAGGAGTTATTACCCGGCTCTTTGGTGTCAACCAGGATATTACCGAGCGGAAGAGAATGGAGATTGCTCTTGCCAAAAGCGAGCAGGAATACCGGAGTCTTGCGAACAGCATCACGGACATCTTTTTTGCAATGGATGATAACCTCCGGTATACATTCTGGAACCACGCATCTGAAACATTTACCGGGATATCATCCGATGATGCACTGGGTAAAACCATATATGAGCTTTTTGGCTCACGGGCTGAAGGCCCTGCAGTGGTATACAAAGAAGCGATACAAACCAGAACTCCCCGCACCTTTGAACATTCATATATCCACAACGGGAAGGAATATTTCTTTGAGATAAGTGTGTATCCATCAGAATCCGGTATTTCTGTTTTTACAAAGGATATCACCGAACGAAAAGAGATGGAGAAGAGGCTGAAGGACACAACGCAGAAGTTACTCCTTCTTACCCAGATAAACCGGCATGATATCTTCAATGAGCTGACGGCGATGCATCTATTGCATGATCTTGCCCTGGACACCACCGATCTTGATGAGATCTTCTCTTATATCCGCAGTTCAAAAGAAGGACTCCGCAGGATTGAACAGGTATTGCAATTTACCAGGGAGTATGATTATTTTACATCCTCATCTAGCATGTGGCTGCACCTTCGCCGGATCATTGATTCAGTCAGGGATGAGGTGGCAGCAGGAGATATTCTTTTTGAAAATGAGGTGCTTGAGACCATCGAGATCTATGCAGATGCCATGATACAAAAGGTATTCAGGGCGCTGTATGAAAATGCCATTCGTCATGGACAGACCCTGACATTAGTCAGATTCTATACGATTGAACGTGACCAGGATTTGATTATCGTATGCGAAGATGATGGGGTAGGAATCCCGGACCATGAAAAAGATGCAATTTTTTCATATGGTTATGGAAAACATACCGGTATCGGCCTTTTTCTGGCACGAGAGATACTCTCTGTGAATGGTCTTTCTATACAAGAATCTGGAGTGGAAACAAAGGGGTCCAGATTTGAGATACATATTCCAAAAGGAAAATGGAGATATCAGTATCATCATCATTCAATACATCCTTCAGACCAAGGCCAAACAGAATAGGGAATAATCGAATAAAGGTATTTCATCCGATATTTTTTGCCGAGAGCCGGTTCCATAGGGAGGGAGAGAGCTCACACTATCGTGCCAGGTATTTCAATTCGAATCAGCGGCGGAGGATATTACGGTTCATAATATGTATAATTAGTCCACTTTTTTGAACATACTCATAACCAGGTAATAAAAAAGATACCATTATTTCCGGTCCTTTCCAGTCATGGATTTGGTATCAATATGATGATGTTTCCGAAGAAACTCAAGAACCTTTTCAGATTCTACCCATCTCCGGTCCAGATCATGCACAATTGAATCGATTTTTGCTACCTGCGTACTGATCTTTTCCCCTAGTTCCACATCCTCTAACATACTTGCCAGAGTGAGAATGATACTTAATGGATTTCGTATCTGGTCATTGAGAACCGCAAATTTTGCAATGTTCTTCTCGATCTGTCCGATTGCGGCTGTCTTCTCAGCTTCAAGCTGTCGTTCTCTGGTGATGTCTTTTCCTGAAGCGAGAATCCCTGTGCATTTACCGGATGGAGAACGGATAGCATGCATAAACCATGAAATGGTTCTATGTGAACCATCAATGGTTATAATTTCCCCCTGCCAATGTGTGCACTCACCATACCATCCCTGGAAGAATTCGTGAAAAAATTCTCGTGTCCGAGCCCATTCCGTAGGGGGAAGAAACTGATCAAACCAGTTCTTCCCGATGATCTGATCCTGATGAAGCCCAAGGAATTCACACCCTCTCCGATTAACGAGACTGATCGTACCATTTCTCTCAAAGGCAAGGATCATTACCTCTGCAACATTGAGATATTGCTGTGCCCGTTCCTGCTCAAACCTGATCTGTTCAGCAGCTTGTACTTTTTCTGTTATATCATATGCAATCCCGATAACCCCGTTTATCATATGATCCGGCCCGGTCATGGGGCAGAGTGAGGTTTGAAATATCACTCCGTTATGATCATACTC
>NZ_DAONKG010000189.1:0-4864 GCF_035406105.1 Methanospirillum sp. | reverse complement strand
ATGTAATCTGCTCAACCAGGCCTATCTTGGTCTGTCATACTCGCAGTATCCGCAGGATTATTCAAAACCAAGGGGATTTTTCCTTCTGGCCGGTCATGAAGGGGTAGGAAAGACCACCCTTGCCTATGCAATCAAGGATCTGCTTCTTGGGCCGTATCGTGATATGATACTCCTTAATATGGGTGATTATCAGGATGAGAATGCCTGGAGACGTCTGCTGTTGCATTCAACTCTGGATAACGGGAGTTTTCTTGGAAAAATCAGGAAAAACCCGTATTCTGTCATCCTCTTTGAAAACATTGAATCAGCACATCCGTCGGTAATAAAACTCATCTCGTCCATTATTCGTGACGGAGAGATAATTACTGATGATGGGTATGCAATCGGCTTTTCAGGATGTCTGATCATGTGTACGATTCGTCTCTCCGGATGTTGTCCAAATACGTATCAGATGTCGCATAGTGAAGAAGAGACAACTAAGGAGTACCTGGCCAGGGAACGAACGGTCCATGAGAGTATTACCCTCTTTTTTGAAGAGAAGAAGTGTCTTGATTTTTCAAAGTATATTCGGGGAAATACCATCATCTTCAGGGGTATTAACCCGGATGCGGCGAAGCTCATTCTTGATGTCATGATTAACCGGATATTTGAGAAGGTATCTGCGATGTATGGTATTACTCTGATGATGAGCACGTCTGTTCAGGAGATGGTTGAGGAGTACTGCTGCCAGGACCTGACACGAGGAGGGATTGGAATTGGCCAGAGGGTTGAAGCCATGCTGGTTCACCCACTCTCCCGGATTCTTATACAGGAGACTATTTCACCTGAAGAAAAAGTAATAATTACTCATATTTCAGATAGTGAAACAGGGTGGGAGGTCAGCCTCTCCAGGGTGTGAATGCCCGGATGTTATATGGTGCTCCAAAAAATTTGTGATACATGCGGAATGGCGAACCCTGCAACTGAGATGATCTGTATGCGGTGTTTTTCAGACATCTCGGGGAAAAAACCGGTTGAAAGGAAGACCATCCGGCAGATTGAAGGGAAGGGGATTGTAAAAAAGCCACCAGATAGACGGTTTGCAAATATTGGATTTGATGAAGGGAAAACAATCAGGGAAGTAACGCCACTGACACTTTCTATGTCCCCTGGGACGACCATTACCGTTCATCATGGGGATACTGTTGGGAGGGATGCCGTGGGACGGACCATTCTGCAGCAGTATAACGGGGTATCGCGTCAGCATGCAACGTTTAAGTATTTTAACGGGAAGTGGCTTGTGCGGGATGAGAACTCGACGAACGGGACGTATATTCAGGGAAAGAAGATATCCCCTGATAAATGGTATGAGATAAAAGACGGAGATACTATATCGTTTTCATCGAATTGCACCTTTATGGTTCAGACGATGTAAGTCACGACTGTTCATACATCTCCCTGCCCCGCTGGAGTTCTTCTGCCGGCAAAGAGACCAGCCCGTCCGGGTATGGTGCAAACCAGGTCTGATTTTTCAGATATGCAACAGGGTATATGAGCAGCCATGTCTGAATAATAATCCTGACTGCCGGGAGTGGCAGTCGTCCCGAGCGGTATGCTTCAACCTGCTCCAGAAAGAATCTCTTTTCTTCAGAACTCAGATGGTCACTGATATATCCAAAGGAGTGAAGGAGGACATTGATATGTGAGGTATACCGGGGTGGCAGCCGTGTTGCTTTCAGGAGTGCACGTCGGTATTCCGGTATGATGGTGTGTGGTGGATAATGCGGTGCATTTGCAACTATTCGTCCAAGGGTTGCAAGGCCCGCCTGGCTGTATGCCATCAGGAGAAGTTTGTTTTCAGAATGAAATTTGACAAGTGCTGACATCGTGCCACCGGACTCCACCTGCCGAAAATCAGCAAGCATGAATACCCGTGTTAAAAAATGCTCACGTATTCGCAGATTGCGTATCCGGCCCTCGTCCTCTATCGGGTAATCAGAAAATGCTTGGAGAATTCTCTTCCCGAAAAAACCCGGACCTTTCTCAATTGCCCGCGATTTTCCGCCTGAAGGATAGACATTCACATTGGCAATTCCTGATGTCGGGGACTTGTTCTTAAGAATAAATCCGTCCACCGGGGGGAGACTCTGGATAAATGTCTGGGAAAAATCATCCATCATTTCGGTCAGATCACGGTCGGTCGCCGGTTGGATAAGACGGTCTCCTGCACTGGTTCGGACAATCCGGATACTGCTCCGGGGAATGCCCAGTCCAATCTCAACCTCCGGACAGACGGGTATGAATGATACATATGGCTTCATTGCCGCAACTTCAGGACTGCTGATCATATCCCCGTTGTATCTGACCGGGTCATGTTCAATACACCGGCTGATAACAATCACCGGTCTTTGAAAGCTCCTTTTTTTCTGCATACCGTACGTGATAGATACCCTTCGCACAGGTATATAGGATCCGGATACAAACTGATCATAGTGCAGTGTACAAGTTTTGGAATGAAGAGCCGGAATATGAAAATTCCAAACCAGAGACGCTGTATGTACATCATTCTTCTGCCGGTTCATCAGGAGGGCTGGCAGATCAGGATAAACGGGAAATGATACCACCGGAGAAGAGGATATATCACTATGTGTATAGCAATTCCTGCTGAAATTATTGAGATTCGTGACGATAATACTGCCCTTGTGGATTTTGGAAGTCTGAGACAGGATATCAGAATTGACCTGGTGGATGTTCAGGTTGGTGATTTTGTTCTTGTTCATGTGGGATTTGCCATCCAGAAAGTAAACCGTGATGAAGCACTTGAGACCAGGGAACTCTTCAGGCAGTGCTATGAAGCAATAGAAGAGACTGCATAACCTGTTTTTAGTTATGGTTTGGAAGGGATCCAAGGATTTTAGGATCCGGTCAGCATTGGAAATGCCTGTGATATCCCGTTGATGATGAACTGAACCGCAATAGCCATCAGCATAATCCCCATCAGCCGGTTGACGACCCGGTATTCACGCTGGCCGACCCGTTTTGTAATTCGGGCAGATGATATAAGGACAAGATACGTGATGACCAGGGTAATAAGTACTGAACCCAGGATGATTCCTAGTTCAAGTGGTTTTGTAAAGAGAGGTGTATTCTGAGAGAGGACAATAACGGTGGTGATCGTCCCCGGTCCTGATATCATGGGGAATGCAAGGGGCATTGATGATATCTCCTCAGCATCAATACTCTCATACTTCTCGGTTGCCGTAACTTTTGCCCGTGACGTCCGGGCATACACCATCTCCATCCCGATACCAAAGAGCAGAACCCCGCCTGCAATGGTAAAGGCACTGATTGTTATCCCGAAGAGTGACAGGAGAAACGAGCCAAAGAGGGTAAAAAATATCAGAACCGCTCCGGCAATCCGACATCCATATGCGGCAACCCGGCGTTTGTCATCAGCATCCATAAACTCGGTGATGGAATTGTATACCAGCAGGGCACCAAGAGGATTTACCACAATAAGAATGGATGACAGAGCAAAAAGAGAGAAACTGATGAGATCAGATGCCATGGTTTATGCCAGTTGTTTAATAATAGACAATCCCGTTCTCCAGGGCACTGATGTTCTCATACCGTTCAGTTGACAGATTGGTGTTGATCACAACCTCCGGAATCACGCATCCGAATGTGTGGGCCGGAAACCAGTACAGTCCGTCGCCATAAACCGGCTGAACATCATACACGATCAGGTCTGCCGCGGTATAGTTCATCGAAGATACGGTTACATTGGAGAAGGCAAGTTTTTGCATAAGCCTTGATTTGATATCATTTTCCCCAAACATGAATGCAAGAACCCTGAATGCATCCTCCAACTGGTACTCTGCGTGAACGTCGGCATACCCGGGCATCAATGATATCGTGACTGATTTTATCGTAAGGTACCCTTCCGAATCAGTGTGTGCGGCGTATGACTGGGACACCAGGATCAGGAGGCTCCCGATCAGCATCACCAGACCGATCTTCATTCTTAAACGGTTTGGTATTTGCTGCTTAAATTCTTTTGTCCGAAAGAAAAGAAACGATGATTATTTTCTCGAGATAAGGGTTATCTCAATTGATGAAACATGAGTTTTTCCACTTTCTGTTTCAACAATTTCAGTGGATGTGTTGATGGATTTTTTCTCCACATCCTGTAAAAACCTGTTCAGCGCTATCTCGGTGGTGTCCACGGCCCGTGAGATGGCTTTTCCCCGTGCTTTGATTACAACCTCATGAGCCCCGTTATTAAATTGTGTGACGACCGCCAGAACATAGTTCATGACCGGTTTGTTCCCCACAAAGACGGTATTGTCGTCCTCCATGCTACCCTGAGGTATTACAGATACCCGCGATCACAGATCAGTTCAGCATTCAGCACCGAAGCACCGGCAGCACCTCTGATGGTGTTGTGTCCCATGGCGATATACCGGATCTGGGGCCGGAGCCTGCCGACTGAGACGGTCATACCCCTGCCTTTCATCCGGTCAAGACGTGGCTGGGGGCCATCCTGCTGGGTCATGAAATCAATTGATTTCTCCGGCAGGGTGGGAAGGTCTTTTAGCGGGCATTTCCAGTTCTGAAACGCTTTTGCAACCGTTTCAACCGGCTCTTTGATGTCAAGCCAGACTGCCATGGAATGGCCGTCAATGACCGGTACCCGGTTACAACTGGCACTGACTGAGAACGGAGCATTCACAACCTCACTGCCGTCGAAGGTTCCCATAATCTTCAGGGTCTCGCGCTCCATCTTCTCTTCCTCTCCTCCGATATATGGGATGACATTATCAAAGATGGACATGCCAGGTATGCCTTCAAATCCGGCACCTGATATCGCCTGCATGGTTGCGAC
>NZ_DAONKG010000188.1:0-4867 GCF_035406105.1 Methanospirillum sp. | reverse complement strand
GAATGACTGGGCCGATGAAGTGTCTGAAGGAATGATAGAAGAACGATATGGTATCGGAGCAGGGGATTTGTATAATATTATCGACTCAGGGAAATGGCTGCTTCATGGAACTGAACGCCTCGTATCTGTTGAAATGCCGGAAATGAGCGGGATCATCAAGACACTTTCAATTAGGGTTCAGCATGGCGTGAGACCTGAACTGCTTCCCCTCGTCGCATTGCGTAATATCGGGCGGGTTCGGGCGAGAAGTCTTTATAATGCAGGATATCCGGATCCTGAGGCCGTGGCCAGGGCAGGTCTGCCTTCACTTGCCCGAATCCTTGGAGAAGCGATCGCACGACAGGTTATTAATGATATTATCGGGGCAAAAAAATCTTCAAAACAGATGGATAATGACAATGCCCCACATATCCCTGAGCTCCTGACAGATATTCCGGGTATTGGGAAAAAGATGGCTGAGAAGCTTCAAAATGCGGGTATTCTCTCAGGAACGGATCTTCTGAACGCAGATGAGATGATCCTTTCAGATATCCTTGGAGCAGCCCGTGCAAGGAAGATTCTTGCCTTTCTGACCAAATCAGAAGAACAAAGTCTCACGATACAACAAGGAGATTCCATGCTGGATACACGCAAGATACGAGGCCAGTCTTCCTGGGAGGATTTTGGATGGTAACGCAGGAACGCAGATGTAAGAATGAATATTGTATTATTCCGGTGAGACTCGTTATTTCAGACCGCCAGGAGTTTCTCAATGCCATCCGGAGAACAGGGGAAAGATACGGGGTAAGCATTGCATGCCTGAACCGTACGATGATCGCCGGGTTCGACCACGTTGAAACAGCCCTTATTCATGCCATGCGTGCATGGAAAGAAGAACGGATGATCGCACGAAGTCTGGAGATAGAGATCCTTCTCTATGCAGCCGGGACCAGACAAACCGGACAGATTGCATCATTTGGGCCTGAAACCGGGATAAATTCTTTATACCTTTGTATCGTTCCACCGAAATCAGAGGTGATTATATCCCTGCTCAAAGGGATGAGTGAAGTCAGCGATGAAGACTGGAATGAAGTATCTGAAGAGAAAAAAAAACTATTAATGCAGTTTTATGGGATCACTCCTGATGAACTGGAGGTTACCGGTCAGGAAAGGCTGACAGATCTCATCTGTGAACGGTGTGCTCTCCTGGCTATAAACCGATAAAAAATTATGAGATCTTTTTTATCATTTCTGCAAGAAGAGCGGCTTTTTTTTCACCAACAATAAGCTGGGCCGATATACCGACCCATTTCGCCAGCTCAGGAATATGATCTTTTGTAAGGTTATCAAACTCAAGACCATTCATATGATACTTCGTCTGTCGTTCCAGAAAACGCTTTGATGCAGGACCCAGTTCCTGAACAGTCACCGCGAGAACCTTCTCTGATACATCTGACATAAGAGGGCCTGCCTAGGGTTTATCGTCCATCATCATGATCTTCAGGCTTGAGACCATTCTGCTAAATGAATTGGCAAGTTCCCCAATCTCATCATTACGCTCAACCGTTACCAGAACATTTATATCTCCGGTTGATATCTTTTCGGCCGAATCATTCAGGCTTCTGATATCCCGGATCATGGTCATACTGATCAACCCGATAATTACCGCGGTGATACCAATACCAATCAGCATAATCAGATAGATTATAGTACCAATGAAGTCCTGCCGTTCGATAACCCGGGTCGCACTCATATCAACACCCACAATTCCGGTCACCTCTCCAGCAGCATTTTTCACCGGAGCGTACCCTGAAATGACGGTGCCCCACTGATCGGTCGTGTACTCATGTTCAGCAACCGGAACCTGAAATCCCGTCTTCATCTCTTCTGTTGGATTTTCGTAGATATCACCAATTCCGGCTGCATCTTCTGAAATTCCATACTCTGCATCAACAACAAATGCGATCCCGTCATTGGACTGCTTCATGGTGTACACATATACGATCTCCGGGCTCGATGATTCTATAGCATAGAGCTGATCCCGTATTTTCAGGAAAGTGGGACTCTCTTCATCACCAGGCTGAAGAGCTTTCAGGCTGTCCCCATCTATCTGAGTTGCAATAACACTTGCTAATGCCACCAGTTCGTCGCGTGTTGTCTCTTTCAGGGCTTCTTTGGTCGCCCCAAATGTGTATAATACACTCAGACCAGCAATGACCAGAATCAGAATGATAAAAGCGATGATAAGTTTTGTAATGATACTGTGATACCACTGAACCATATAGGATGATTGAGCTAAAACTTTATAAAGATCTATTCAGGATGTCTCATGTGCACTCCACACTACCATACCAGAAAAAATCACCGGTTTGCATGAGTAAGTATATGATAAATCTCAGGAATGATTATATCACGTGTTGCAAGTTCTGCTGCATGCTTTGATCCTGGTATACAAAAGACTGCCTTTCCATTCATGATCCCGCCAACAGCCCTGCTCAATACGGTTCTGGTCCCAATTTCTGTGTAACTTTTCATACGAAATAACTCGCCAAAACCGTCCATCTTCTTGTCAAGAAGAGGTTCCACTGCTTCAATCGTACAGTCATCGTGAGTTATTCCGGTCCCTCCAGTCAGGATAACACAATTTGCGTCAGTAAGAGCCCTTTTAAGGCTATTTTGGATCTTTTCAATATTATCAGGAATTATTTCAGTTCTGATAACTGGAATGGATAAGTCCTGAAAGAGAGTTTGAATAGCTTTCCCTGCTGTATCTTCTTTTTCTGTTCTGGTACTTGAGATCACCAAGATGATCACCTGAACAGATATTTTCTTGATGTGTGAAGGATCCATGAAAAAATTGTGAGGAGATCTGGTATTATAGTATGCAATCAGAAGGTCAATCCGGGTATGATCCCCTACCCCTTAGTTTCCACTGGAGAGTGGGAATTATCTGATCCATACTGTCTCTTATGCCAGCCTTTATGGATATATTTTAAAAATTTTTTATAATTGTTAATATTCCATTATACAATAGAAATTTTTTTATATACATAAGTCGACCTTTACAACAGAATATCAAATACATTTTAAAAAATATTATAGAAACTAAAGTGCATGTTCCAGTGGAAATAAAGGGGTGGGGGGAGACTGATCCAGGCATCTTAACACTCCACTAGTATTATCGGAATACCCATCGAACAATAGTGGGATTATCTGTTCCATGACACACAATACAAATGAAAGTCCTGGATTATTTGATAAATATCTCTCTGAAAACAGAATTTTTCGGGACCGCGAGGTACTCCGGCATTCTTACCGCCCGCATATTCTTCCTCACCGAAAACCTCAGATAGATCAAATAGCAGCAATACTGGCACCAGCTCTACAAATGGAAACCCCTTCAAATATCTTAATATATGGAAAGACAGGGACAGGTAAGACAGCATCCGTCAGGTATGTTGGATCAGAACTTGAATCAGTCAGTGCCAGACGGGGAACAATATGCAGAGTAATTCATCTGAATTGTGAAGTCATTGACACACAATACCGGGTTCTTGCGCAGATCTCTAAGCTCATTCTGGGAGAAGATAATACCTCCAGTGATAAGATAAAGCCGCATATTCCCATGACTGGCTGGCCAACGGATCAGGTATACAATGAACTAAAGAACCAGATTGATACCAGCTCAGGTGTTTTTATTATTATTCTTGATGAAATTGATAAACTCGTTAAAAAGAGTGGCGATGATACCCTCTATAACCTCACCAGGATAAATACTGATCTGCACCGATCCAAGGTATCCATTATTGGTATCTCAAATGATCTTGGATTTAAGACATTTCTTGATCCCCGGGTTCTGTCCTCATTATCAGAGGAAGAACTGGTATTCCCTCCATATAATGCACCTCAGCTCTGTGACATTCTTCAGCAGCGAGCAGTCATTGGTTTTGCTGAAGATGCCCTGGAAGATGAGGTCATTCCTCTCTGCGCAGCTCTTGCAGCACAGGAACATGGAGATGCCAGACGGGCACTGGATCTGCTTCGGATATCAGGTGAACTTGCCGATCGGGAGAATGGATCAAAAGTCACTGTTGATCATGTCAAGAAAGCCCAGGCAAAGATTGAGGCTGACAGTATGGTGGAGTGCATCAGAACCCTTCCGACACAAAGCAAGATTGTACTCTACTGTATGCTTCTTCTGCACCGGGCCGGTCAGCGGATTTTTATCTCTGGTGATGTGACGAGAATATACAAGGAGCTTACCCCGTATCTTGAGATTGATGTCCTCACGGCACGAAGAATATCTGACCTTATTTCAGAACTGAACATGCTTGGTGTTATCAATACCAGACTGGTAAACCGTGGGCGTCATGGACGGACAAAAGAGATGTGGTTTGATACAAACACAGACAAGATATGGGAAGTAATCATGGAAGAATCGGAAGGACGTCTTGCACAGGTGGATGAACAGATAGTGATTCAATTATTGCGATAAACCAAAAGGGCTGAAATGCATGGATGATATTGATCGGTCGTTACTCTCGCTTCTTGAAGAAGACTGCACCATACCACTTCGCGATCTTGCAGTCATGCTGGGATGCAGTGAGGAAGAGGTGAAAAAAAGAAAAGAACATCTTGAGAAAGACGGTATTATTCGTCGATATTCTGCGGTTATTAACTGGGAACAAGTTGACAAAGGTGCTGTCTATGCAATCATCGAGCTGAAAGTAGCACCTGAGCGGGATTATGGATATGACCGGATTGCAGCTCGCATATCACGATTCTCTCATGTTCGCAGCTTACGGCTTCGAACCGGGACTCATGACCTGCAACTGCTTGTAAAGGGGAAAAGTATGCAGGAGATTGCACGATTTGTATCAGAGCAAAT
>NZ_DAONKG010000187.1:0-4879 GCF_035406105.1 Methanospirillum sp. | reverse complement strand
GTTTACATGGCAACAAGTAGTCTTGATGGAAAACCAAATATCGCAGCAATGAGATTTGTGGCTACCCACGGCGATGACAAGATCCTAATATCTGATATGTTTCTGCTCAAGACCAAGATGAACCTGAAGGAAAACCCGGAATGCAGCATTGCCATCTGCCACCCGCTGGATTCCGGAAGGGACTGGGTCTTTAAAGGAAAGGCAGTTGACATCGAATACGGGTTCCCTCCGGATTTTGACTGGTACGGGGTAACAGCAAAGGAAATACTGGATGCATGGGGAGACTGGGCTGCACTCGAACCACCAAAGGAAGTTCCACCTGACATCGTATTTCCAAAACCAGCTCAGCGGGGCGTTGTCGTTCTCCATGTAGAGGAGATCTATTCAATTGAGAGGGGAAAAACCGGAGAACGGATCCAGTGAGGTGAAGATATGGGAATTGTTCTGACAGAACGGATGAAAGCATGGATTGAACGGATGGGATGCCACCTCTGTGTTGCCACACCGGAAGGTGTCCCTTTCGTTACCGTAGCACGATTTGCCCACGTCACAAAACCAGACCAGGTCTCCTTTGCCATGGAGAAGGGTGAGATCAGAGTCATCGAGGAGGCCCTCATAAAAAACCCATGGGTCGCGTTCGGAGTGTCGAAGCAGGGGGGCATCCGTGCCGCATATCAGTTCAAGGGAAAAGGCAAAGTACTCAGATCTGGTGCTGAGTTTGAAGCGATCAAGGGAATGGCATCGGGTATTGCAACCGACGCAGTCCTGATCGTCGACCTCGCAGAACTCTACTGCACAAAGCCTGGTGCAGAAGCAGGTCAGCGCCTTGATATTATGACGCCCGAAGTGTTGGTTGCCTGGGAGAAGGCACGCTGGACAGATATACCGGGAAAATAGACAGATATAAAAACCTCTTTTTTCAACATATCCCAAAATGGGAGAAGAAGAGACCGGCACCCCCCAAAAAAAATTCCCCTGGTTTGAACCCTTTGCCTGTGAGGGATGTGGAGACTGTATTCCGGTATGCCCGACCGGTTCAATAGAACTCCTCGATAATGAAAATATGAAAGTCCCTAAGGCATGGGTAACGAACCCTGACACCTGTATCGGATGCGGCAGATGCGCAAAAGCCTGCATTGTCGGGGCCGTACAAATGACGACCTACGTGGATATGGCAAAGAAGAGATATCTGGAAGAAAAACAGCCGGTTTAAGTCAGGTCATATGTTGCCTGAAAAGAGGTGAGGAGGACTTCTTCGTTTAACCTGCCAAAATGATAGACCTTTCCCGTTGACCAGTCATGTACCGTCAGCTCTGCCGGTGAGAATCCAAGATATGAACCAATTTTAACAAAATTATAATTCGCATTTCTGAACAGTTCATAAAATGGACGCCCATACATCTCTGAATTGTCAGATGTTATCTTTGAAAATGCATCAGAATAGAGTCTGGTTGAGATGATGACCGAACCATAATAGATGTTACAATCATTAGTCACTCCCATCGCCTGCTCAAATGTCTGCTTCACCGGGGCAACAGGAGATCTTCCGGCAGCATTGATAATATGAGAGAGAACATACCCCATCTCTTCAAGTTTGTGCATCGCCATAGTGACAATCCTCCCTGATATCTGGATGGAACCGACGATACTTCTCGTGGAAGTAACAAGGGCATAAAGATTTGAAGGGGTTACACCGCACTGTTCTGCAATGTATTCACAGATATCCTCATCAGGAAGCATACCGGATTCCAGAGTAATAATAGCGATATCTGAAGCATCAGAGTACTGGATTGTCTGGTAGGTCCCTTTCGGCTTTAATGCCAGTGCCCGGGCAGGGCCGGAGCCCATCGCAAAAAACCTGTTTCGTCTGATCATCCATCCGGCCTTCTGAGAGCCGAGGCAGGCGATAATCGGATGCATGACGGTCAGGTGGACAAATGGAAATACCTTCCCTGCAATCGGCTGGTGCACAAGAGCAGGTTCGATGAGGCCACCTGCACAGACCTTGAGGAATTGAAGACCTGCTTCATAACACCCGCTCTCCCTGACGCCGCAGTCAATAACCGTAGCGCCATTTTCAAGGGTATGAACTCTGATGCCCAATATTTCTGAGTTGCGCATCATATCCAGCACAATGGGCAGGGCATTGGTATTGACACTAATCATATCTGTCAAGAATACTGCTTATCCGATCAGTGGTTGCATACACATAAAACAACATCGTTTCTTCGTTCCATCAAAGACTGAACTCCTCTTTCGAACGACGGGTTTCATCCTCTTCCCCATCAAAGCGGTACATGCCCGCCGGCACATGGATCTCAAACCGTGCCCCGTTTCCATACTCACCGGTCTCGGTGATGGTAATGCCAGTCATGGCCAGCACCTCTGATATAAAATACAGACCAAAGCCGGAATTTTTTCCATATCCAAGTAAAAATATCCGATCTTTCTCTTCAGCAGGAATTCCTGTCCCGTTATCCTCCCATATGATCCTGATGCCCTGATCATCATGTTCCATAAAGCAGGAGATTTCTGATACTGTTCCGCCATGCATGACTGAATTATGGTAGAGATTTGAAAAGACATGATCCAGCATGGGATCTGCGTATACCACCAGATTCTTCGGAACTGTGCACCTGACGGAGATACCTGAGGGATGAATCCCTTCAACAATCTGCACAATATTCTGCCATGTCGGATTGTGGACACCTATCTGCTCATACTCCCGGGAAAATAAAATCAGGTCCTCAATCCTTTTTACAAGACCCAGAAGTGTTTTCCAAATCTCTTCCTGTTCTCTCTCATCTTCAGCCTCTTTGAGGAGATACAGATACCCCCTCACAGACGTGATAACGTTTATCACATCATGCCGGGTGATTGACTGTAAAAGCCGGAGCTTTCGTGATATCTCAGTTATTTTTTTCTCTTTCGCCACTGCCTCGGACACATCCTGGCAAAATCCGAGAATCTCTCCTCCGGCAAGAAGAACCGCGTCAACTGCTGCATGAATACTTTTTCCACTCTTAAACGTCAGAGTAAACGTCTGATGAATACATCCCTTCTCAAGCAGCGTCTGAAAGTACGCTTCATGCTGGGGTTTTTCGTGGGGAAGGACCAGATCAAAAATATTCATCGAGGTGATCTCCTCAAATGAATAGCCGGATATCTTCAGACCAAGCGGATTCATGTACGTGATATTCCCGGTTTTATTGAGAGTAAACACAACATACGGGGCCTTCTCCAGATATGTACTGAACTTTTGCTCGTTCTCATACAGGGTGATCTCTGCCTCCTTCTCACGGGTAATATCCGTGATTATTCCAATTATCTTCGTCCCGTTTTCAGGAAACTGATCAAAAAAACCCTGGATCTGAATCCACATATAAGCACCGTTCTTGTGCTTGATCCGATACTCCAGATGAAACTCTTTTGATTCGGTAACCGCCCACAGGAATGCATCATACACCCTCTGATAATCATCCGGATGGATAATACGAAGCCACCGTTCTTTTCCATCCCGAAGTTCCTCCGGAGTATACCCGATAACCTGACTGGCATTCTCATTGAGCAGAAGGATGTCCTTATCGATATCATATTCATACGCAACCTGACCGGTCCGGGCTGTTAACTTCTCATACCGCTGTTTCCAGGACAAGACCTCACGTCTCGCTCGTTTTTTATCAGTGACATCCTCACCGATACACATATACCCTAGAAACCGGCCTTTTTCATCCCGGAGATCAGTATTGATGATATCAAGATCCCGGATCTCACCTGACCGGAGAAGAATCTTCATCTCCTCATGCTGTGAGATACGCTCTTTAAAAACGGCCTCTTTATATAAGCGTTTTTTCATCTCCCTAATATCAGGAGGGACCGCCAACTCGAAGAAATTGTGATCAAGAAACTCCTCCCGTTTCCATCCGGTCAGTGAAAGCAGATAATCGTTACAATACCGGACTATCCCCTCCTCATCCAGTTGAAACGCAACCATATGAATCCGGTCAAGGGTCTGTTGAAACCGGCGTTCATTCTCCCGTGCCAGGTTTTCAGCTGCACTTTTCTCGTAGAGGGAACGGATCTTATGGATAAGATCGGTGAATTGGCTGATGGGGTCCCCGCCCTTTTGCAGGTAATAGTCAGCCCCGTTATTGATCGCTGCAATGGCCACCTCTTCCCTGCCCCTCCCGGTAAAGAGGATAAACGGAAGCCGTTCGTACCGTTTTCTCACCTCTTTCAGAAGAGAGAGCCCATCCATTACCGGCATCTGATAATCAGATACGATTACATCAAATGATTCCTGCGTTAAAACATCAAGGGCTTTTTGTGCTGAAGAGCAGAATGTAACTGACAGACCCCCTTCTCTTTCAAAAAATTTTGAGACGATGAGGTGATAATCGGTATCATCATCCACATAGAGGACGGAGATGGCCATGTATTGGATCAATGGTTACTCTGACAAACGATAAACGTGGTGATATGAGAACCACCTGACTCTTCAAATTTCTTCCAAACACACATTACCCGTATCAAAAGGCAGACCGGAATTATTATCAGGAGACTACCGAACGAAGGTAAACGCTGACTTTGGTTCTTTACAGACTGGACATCTCCAGGTGGAGGGGAGATCTTCAAAGGGTGTTCCTGGAGGTATGTTCTGGGTCGGATCGCCTTTATCCGGGTAGTAATACCACCGACAGGGATCACAGCGCCAGATTCCTTCTTTTTTGGTCGTGCTTGATACTACACGCTGCATGGTATAGGTATGAGTTTTTTCAGGTTATGACCTTTCAGGTGGATACTTATAGCAATGAATAGAAGCTCTATCATGAACCGTCCGGATGCAATTACCCGAGCACAGATGCCCCCCTCATCCAGG
>NZ_DAONKG010000186.1:0-4901 GCF_035406105.1 Methanospirillum sp. | reverse complement strand
CATCTTTTCCATCTCAATGAGACGCTCGGATATTGAAAGAGCAATAGAGAAATTATCATCAAGATAATACTGAATGAACTTCTCTTTCCAGAATGTTGCCGTCTCATTCCAGGGATCTGATGAGATGGAAATCAGGTTCTTTTCATACTCACGGGTCAGAGCGGTAAAATATCTGAACCGGGAAAGACCTTTCCTCTTGTTAAACAGGAGAGTCAGGACTCGGATATCAAGATTGTAGGCCTTTTTTAAGAGGACTTTGGCTGACTTATCATCCGATAGCTCTTCAAATGCCGATGCCAGGGCAACCAGGAGATCAGGCTCAATAACCTGGGCTGCCAGGGCATGCTTTGCAGCAGTTATCATATCTTTTTTGCATTCATCCGCATCCGCCTTTGCAGACAGTTTAATAAAATTCTGATAGATGGAGATGATGGAAATGACCGACTTGGCACTCCATTCGGTTGGGATACCGGCCTGTTCCCGTTCCTGGAGCACTTTCGCGTACTGAAACAACCGTTTCCGTTCGGTCGTGCCCCGGGGGGTACTCTTTATCCATGCAAAAAGACGCATGAAAAAGACGCTCTTTACTTCCTGCTTTGTGATCTCCAGAAATTTGGTATATAACTCCTCAATCTCACCGGAGAACAGCATAGTGATGATCCGTTCCTCATTCTCATCCTGCTCCCGGTTAAGGGATCGGCCCAGAAACCATACAATATTCGTGATATCAATGACCTTTCCAAACAGGGTAAACGGGATATCATGGTTGAGTTCTGCTGCGATCAGGAGGAGCCGTTCATCTTCATTCTGGTATGTCTCGATATACTTAGAGACTGTGACCGCCTTATTGTACTGTTCGGTTGCCTCAAGCCATCTGAGCAGATACCCCCGGCCAATATGCCGCTTTGCATCCTCCCATGAGATCGGGTCACCAATGAAGGCATACATGAGATCATGCAGGCTGTAATAGTTCTCATCATGAAACTCATACGGTTTTGAGATCCCAAGCCGTGCGGTATGCTCTTCCTCATAAAATACCGGAATATTTCTCTTCCCTGAGAGCCAGAGTGAGACTTCCCGTTTCCCCCATCTCTTTTTGGGATTTCTGGTAAGAAGTCCTTTGAGAAGGATGAGCCGGTCTGGGTTTATCTGTTCAGAGAGGACGATCCCCCGTGATGCCAGTGTCGAGAGGATGAGATTATGATTCAGCCCGTCAAACGGATGTTTCTTTTCGGTAATCTCAAGAGCGATGACACCAAGTGCCCAGTAATCAGACTCTCTCCCGACCACATTTCCAAGCTGCTCCGGGGCCCAGTACATCGGTGTTCCCTTGGTGGTGGTGATATGCCTGGACAATTCACTGTCAAGCAGCGTTGATATCCCAAAATCGGTAAGGATCAGATTGAGAGGCCGGAGCTCGCGAATCAGTATGTTTGACGGTTTGAGATCCAGATGCAGGATATTGTTTTTATGAAGGGTATCCAGACCAAAGGCAATCTCTTCAATGATAGCTTTAAACGTATTATTGTTGATCGATTGCTTCTGAACAAGATCACGAAGGGAACCATACCGTGCATACTCAAGAATCTCATACCATCGCTCCGAATCATCATCAAACCCGTAGTCGACGATCTTGATCAGGTTTTTCGGGTTGCGGAGCGAGATATGACTAACCTGATCAAGCACATCAATCTTTGGTTCAATCCCGAGCCGGTAGTGTTTCAGGATATAATAGACCCGGTCCTTCTGGATAAGCCAGATATCGGCCTCTCCGCCGGTTGCCGGAAACTGTTTCATAATCCGGTAGCCTCTGAAATACCGCTGGGATTCTGATACAATCTCAGGCTCTGCCGGTTGGGATGATTCAGCCTGAGCCGCCATACCGTCCCGTAACGTTGTGCCCCGCTTCTCCGGACTATCCATATCGGCCGGTATCATCCCTGACTCCGGATACCATGTATAGGGAGTCTTATGAATTAAGATATGTGTTCATCAGTCAGGAGGTCAAACCTGGTCAGCTGCTGAACCGGTACTTCTTCAGGACCTTTCCGGAGTCGTTCGATCAAAAGTATCTGTCTTTCTTTTAATTCGGTCCTGATAATCTCAAAATCCTGATCCCAGACCGACGAGGCGAGAGCATTCTCTTTTTGGATCTGATCCGGGTCCAGCTCATCAATGTCCAGACCGTCGATAATCCTGACCAGTCGAAAGACCACCTCGTCCAGGGGGTTGATGGAGATCAGAACTGAATAGTGTGTTGCCGGGGAGAAGACCTCGATATTTCCTCTCCGAAACGAGTCGCGAAGGTTCGTCATCTTTCGTGGGGTAACCCGGTATCCGCGTGACATCATGGCATCCAAAAGTGCTTGTGTAACACCCGCCCATTGGACATCTGAGAGGGATTTGCTCTTTTTTTGAAGGGAATATGCATCGTACGATCTTCTGATAACCGACAGCTCCCGAAGCTCAGGAAACGGATCATGATAAAGAAGTAGAGCGGCATCAAGTAATGCACCGGCATCAGGATCAAGAGAGAGATTCTGCACGATCTCCTCCAGTTCTTCCCGTATGACCGTCTTTTCAGGGATCTTCTCCTTCAGCAGCCCATACTCAAGCTGCAGATTCTCCCGTTGCAGCATCAGTCGCTCAGGGGTGGTCTCCTGTGCGACCGGTTCATAATCAGACCCTTCCGTCTCGTCATAATCAAAGAACCTGATCCGCCCGTGAAAGAATTCGGCCTCCATTGTCAGGAGTGCTATTCTGACTTCATCTGCAATCTTCTCATTCTTTTTTGCATCATCCTGCTCCTCACGGGCCGGATGGGGCATACTGGTATGTTCAATGCCGGATACCCGGTGTGCAAGCACGGAATATGCTTCCTCGATCCTGCTCAGCCGCTCGTTCTGTTCCTCAATGTCCGGGATATCTGCAAGAGCGGAGAGGCGATCCTGCAGGTCATGAAGAATAGCCAGGTCAGGAAGTGAGATATTCTGAAGTTCTAAAGATGAAGCCTCCTTTTTTACCGTGTTTATTCGTTCTGTCAGTGCCTGACGGGCATCCCGTGAAGAATAATATACTGTTGCCAGATCTGATATGAGCGATTTATACCGGACCAACCGTTCAGAGTGGAGTTCAATTGTGGATATCTCCTGAAATGACCGTACATATTCCAGGTACACAGGATTTTCACTACTTAGCAGGGATTCAGAGATAAGATCTGACAAAAACCGTTGAATACCTGACACATACATCGCTTCGAGAAGTCGCATCTCATTCTCCTCAAGCAGGCTTTGAATAAGAACGATTCTGAACCGGTCAGCCTTTCGAAAAAAGAGTTCCATCTCCTTTGCGGCTGATTCCGGAGACTTCCATGCATGATAATCAGGGGTCAGAATTTTTTCTGCCAGTTTCCTCAGTTCATCATGAAGCCTGATGACCCGTTCGTTCTTTAGAACAAGTGCCTCAAACCGTCTTTCTGCGCTGGACAGGACATCGAGGATTCTTTTTTCAATCCACGGATACGACTGGCCGGGTGAATCACCATCAGGGTATGCCAGGGCGACATCGGCAACGATCAGAGAACTCATTATGTCTGGCTGGTTGAGAGCAGAATTGCCGTCACATTGTCTGATGACTGGCGTGCAAGGGATGCAATAAGGACTTTTTCACAGAATGCATAGCCGGGGTGCTTTTCATAGATCATCTCCAGTTCATCCTGGGAGAAACATTCCCATATCCCGTCAGAACAGATAAAGAACATATCCTGGTCACGAAGCACCATCGTTTTAAACCAGACGTTTATCGAGTCCTTTATCCCGTCGCCTGATATGGATGATGTGACGATGTTCTTTCGTGGATGATATCGCATCTCATCTTCAGTGATAACACCTTCCTCAAGGAGATGCTGGACGACTGAATGATCCTTTGTGATTCGCTCGAAAAATTTCCCGTTTATCCGATATACCCTGCAGTCCCCGATGTTAAAGACATGCGCCTTGTCTTCCTGAATGATAACCCCGGCAAGGGTGCATCCAAGGTTTGATGAGTCCGGATTTTTCTTTACATATGCCTCCAGCTGATCTTTTGCACCGTAGACTACTTTTATAAAACTTTCCTCATCAGCTACTTCCAAATAATGGTCCCGAAGATGGGTCAGCACAAGCTGGGCTGCCACCTCTCCCTTCTGTTCTCCTCCAATCCCGTCGGCCACACAGAATATCGCATGGGCTCCCTCTCCGTGATAGGATTCAGGAATGGCCATGGAGAGATCTGATATCAGTGTGCCGGGGATCACCAGCCCGTCTTCATTATTGGATCTGACTCCCCCTTTATTGGTGAAAAAGAATGCCTCAATTCGTTGTTTCGTTTTATTCATACCTTATATGACCATCGTGCTTGAACGAGATATATTCTCCTCTAAAGAGATAGGGGTGCATACCTTCCTGGAATAGAGTGGATACCTGACCTGTGCAGACAT
The DNA here is from genome assembly GCF_035406105.1 of Methanospirillum sp. Taxonomy (GTDB): domain Archaea; phylum Halobacteriota; class Methanomicrobia; order Methanomicrobiales; family Methanospirillaceae; genus Methanospirillum. Next base: position 424 of record NZ_DAONKG010000186.1, on the reverse strand, counting down.
CATTTATTATATAGGAGAAGCAGGTAATAGGTGGTTGTGAGCATATGGTCGTAAGGCAGACAATCATCAAGCGGCTTGGAGTACTGAGTGTAGCGAAATTTTGCGCCGTTTTTGGAGTTATTTATGGACTGCTGATGGGTATAATTATGGCACTGGGCATGGGTAGTGTTATGGGACTTGCCGGGGATGTTGGTATGGGAATTGGAACCGGCATTGTGGCGCTTATCGTAATGATTATTTTCGGTGCAATCTTCGGGTTTATTGGTGGAGCAATTATCGCTTTTATCTACAATCTTGCCCTGGGAGCAATGGGCGGGATTGAGATGGATCTTGAGATGGACTGATCAGAAACCTGATCACTGTATCACTTTTTTCTTCCGGTTTGATAATGGTCAGATAGAAATTACTACGAATGGCTCATTCA
>NZ_DAONKG010000185.1:0-4951 GCF_035406105.1 Methanospirillum sp. | reverse complement strand
TCGCTTGATGATGACCTTTCCGACATGGGAGAAGATGCAGCTGAGACCGCTGAGAGCGGCGGTCTCTCTGATGAAGGACTATCAGACTTTGATATGCCACTTGATGAGTCCATGATGGATGATGACTTATCTGGCGACGGGGATCTGACCGATATCGAATTTGAAGACTTAGAACCTGATGAGGTCTGACTTTTTTCCCCGTACCGGAAATTTGTTTTTTCCGTACAAACCATCTCTCTTGTCTGATGAATCTCCCGAATAGAAATAATCTGGTTTATATCAGTACAATTTTCTTTATCGTCCTCATCCTGTTTCATATGCCGGCGGGTGCCGTTTCAACCGGCCCCTCCCTCACCATTTCTGGTCTTACAGGAGAAGAGGCGGCATATCAGGGCTATCCATACCAGGGAACAGTTACCGTCAGGAATTCAGGTGACCAGACAAGTGGCATTACCACCCTGTATATCTTTTTCAGATCACCTGATAATCCTGATTTGAATGCGACCATCAGTGCTCTCCCGGTTGATCCGATTCGTCCTGGAACTGATATCACTCTTCCCTACATCGGAACGGTATCCAAAGATCTTCCCTCCGGCCAGTATTATGTCTATGGGTATGTGAAAGGGAGCGGCCGGAATCCTGAAAAGACGGGAACCATAGCAAGAATCACATCCCCGGTTCCGGTTCTCTCAAAACCCCTCCCTGACAGGGAGGCTCTCCATAAGGAGATAATCTCCACGATCCAGACGGTTACTAACCAGAACCGGATTGAGGAAGGCCTGAAACCCCTGATATGGGATGAAAACCTGGCCAATATTGCAGAGAAATACGCAGAGGAGTCAGCCCGTACCGGCCGGCTTTCCCATACCGACAAAAATGGCGACGGACCATCAGAACGGGCAAAACAAACGGGGTATCCGGTTACAAAGGATATTGAGGGCGGAGTCAGGATTGGAATTGCTGAAAATCTCGCGTATATCGGCACCGGTATGGTTGCCGGAGTCGGATATGTAGATCCCACCAACGGCACTGCAATTGGTCAGGCTCTGATGGATGGGTGGATGAAAAGTCCAGGCCATCGGAAAAATATCCTTGATCCCCTTGCAGATAGGTTTGGCGCAGGCTTATTCTGGAATGGTGAGTATTATTATGCTGTTTCGGAATTCTGGTGATCAGAATACTCCTGTTTCTGAACAGATAAAATAAGAAATTATTTAGGATTGCTGGAAAGACGCTAATATACCAGATATCATGGAAGGTACAACCAGTCCGGATTTATCGCACCCTTGGGAATTCCTGTTGACCCCGGGGATCTGCTGGTTTGTCCGGGCTTATGAGGATCGTCTGGAGTTTTGTCTTCCGTCTGATGAGATCACTTCCTTTTCTCCGTCTTTACCAATTTCTGAATGCATGGATATTGAGACGGTTTTTCCGCCAGATATTGCCTTTCTCCTTCATGAAATCTTCCGTGATGCTTTTGATATGACTCCGGGTGATACAAAAAAGATACTGCTTTCAATTCCTGGTTCAGACAGAATATGGCCTGGTGTCATATCCCGTCTGACGTCCGGCCGTTTCTCTCTAATCTGGACGAAAAATGGCAATGGTGTTTCTGAGCCTGATTCCTGCGACTTATCAGAATATATCAGAAATGAACGGGCGGTCAGAAAGGCAAACGAGAAACTGAATTATTTCAATGCTATCGTCCGTCATGATATCTTAAACCTTATGATGGGGATAACCGGATATATTGACATCATTGATGAGATTGTGGATGACGATGAGGTCCATCTTCTTGTCAGGAAGAGTCGTGATCTGAGCAGTCGGATCCGCCGGATTGCTGAACTTACCCGCACGTATCAGGATCTGGGTATCCGTCCTCCAGCATTTATCGAAGCTGGCCCGTCTGTCCGGCGTATCCTCGACCGCCATGAATTTACCGGAAAAATAAGAGCCGATGTTCAACTCAACGGGCTGTTCATTTATGTTGACCGGATGTTTGATGTGGTCATCTATGAACTGGTTAACAACAGTCTTCAGTACGGGGGTGAAGGTGTCAGGATCAGGTTCTCATGTGACATGATACCAGAGGGTCTTGCACTCATTATTGAGGATTCAGGTCCTGGTGTCCATCCGGATCAAAAAGAGCGGATATTCTCCCGCACCTATGCAGACCGAAAAGGGTATGGCCTCTATCTGGCCTCGGAGATCCTGGATATCACCGGAATTACTATCCGCGAGACGGGGGTATATGGGGAAGGGGCCAGGTTTGAGTTGATCTTTCCTCCAGATACCTACCGGTTTGGTACCTGATGATCTGGTATATGGCGGATGAGCCCTGTCACAAAGAGCAGCTCTGAAAACTGATCAATGGTATGATCAGGTGTACATTCAGGATTAGAGTGCATAAAATAATCTCCATACCGGGCATATATGGTTAAAAAGCCAAGTTGTTGCCCGGGTATCACTTCTCTTCGTATTGAATCACCGACCAGCCAGATGGTACCGGAAGCGTTCAGTTCCTTAAGGGCCATTTGAAACGGGGTATGGTCCGGTTTTCGTTTCCCTGATCGATCAGGAGTGATAAGGACTGGAAAAAATCCGTCAATATCACATTTCTTCAATCGCTGCCTTGCCTGCTTACTTGCTGCATCAGTAACAACAGCCATTTTAATGCCCATTGATGCAAGGGATTTGAGAGTGTGATGAACACCGGGGTACGGACGGATATGTGCTATCTTTTCCTCCTCAAACAGACGAATTGCATGCTCAGCAGCAACGGGGCTAAATACCCCCTTTGCCTTCATATAGTCGGTGATATGCTGCGGGGATTCAAATGAATGAACCGGCCTGAGAAAGTACTGAAAGAGTTCTTCCATATTTCCTGTCCCCAGAAAATCAGTGACCGCCCGGCATGCTGCAAATTTTGCATCAATAAACGTGCAGAGGGTATTATCAAGATCAAAGAGGATAGCATCAGGAGAGCGACCGGATGGATTGTCCATGACGTGTATGTCATTGTCGCGGGTACCATAGTATGTTTGTGAATGGTGTAGAAGGGAGGCCTTTTCAGGCAATGTATCGGTAAAACCATATTCATGTATCGCTCATATTTTCATTCGTTTGTCTACGGAGGTGTACAGGACGTTGTTGTCCTGGATAATATGAGAAAGGATCTGACAATATCTCTTGATGAAGAATATATTAATGAACTGCTGGAGATTGCAGAACATCAGAATACGACCCTTTCAGCACTTGTCCGGGATATTATCTCGTCATATATTCAGTCCATCTCCAAAGGGGTCACACCTGATTTTCAGGATCTGACTCATTCCTCCGGTCCATCATCGGGACTGACTTCACCATCAGCAGATCTATCCAGAATGGTTGCACGGCATGAGGAACTGATTGCGGATCTTGAACGTCGGCTTTGCCTGCTTGAGGGAAGAGCCATACGTCCTCCCATTCAGCAGCCAAAGACGCTCTTTCCTGATCTGATCGATCTCACAAGTCCGGCCGCGGGTTCATCATTACCAGCGGTGATCGATTCTGATATGCCCCTGCCTGGAAATCTTGCAGAAGAAGCCCTGGTTAAGGTGCAGAAACAACCGGTCGCCCCGGTAATGGATGCGATGGAGATGGGTTCCATGAAGATCAGGACTGATAAGGAGTACAGCCAGACAGAAGCAGCAGTCGCTCTTGGTATTTCAGTTTCAACAATGCGGAAGTATATCAAGGAAAAGAAGATTACTGCACGGAAGGTTGGCAGATCCTGGCTTATTCATGGGCGGGATATTCTCACTTACAAAGCTTCAGCACAGAGGTAAACCAGAGAGTTTTTGTGCTGCGCCACTAACATAGTGTATACCGGGCATTCTCCGGTGTGACTGGTGGGGTTTTGCACCGGTGTATGCCCTGGGATGCTGCATGCAGGGGGAGCATGCGAATACTTTATCATATTCTGTTTCCTGTACTGTTTTTCATCCTGGTACTGCCGGTTCTCATTATGTCGCCTCAGCTGTCAGGGGATCCTGATGAGATTATTCCAACGAGAAATCTGATGCTTCTTTCTGAGTATCCGAGCGATATTCCGGTTGTCAGGGAAGAGACCGGTCCGGTTCTGACGTTTTCAGCCGAGGTAGCGGAGCGTCCTGCTCCGTCCATGAATGTGACCGCTCCGGTTCCGGCCGGGTTTCTAGCGCCGAACGGGAAGATGGCTCCACTTAGGGCTCCGGAGCCAGAGAAGCCGATGGGAAAAGGCTGGGTTCAGGTAAGTCTGTCCACCCTGGTTGACAGTCCGACCGAGATGATAGAGGATCGTCAGCGGTACATGGCATCCGGGCTATTTAATGTGCATGTGTACCATAATTTTGCCGGATAGAAATAGATAATCCTTATATGTTCTGAAGTATACCTTGTAAGGCGCACGGGCCTATGGTCTAGTTGGTTATGACACCGCCTTTACACGGCGGAGGTCGCCGGTTCGAATCCGGCTGGGCCCATAAGGGGGGATAATATTTTTTCCCACTTTTTATCCTGAATTTTGGTATGAATCTAAATTTCTATCAGATTTTGAAATTTATTGAACGGATTCACAAAATTGTCAGAGTTATTAATGACTTTAACAAAAAACCTAAATCTGTAAATACATCAAAATTATATTTCTGATATTAATTCATGAGTAATGTGGAGGTATTCTTATCCCACATTCGGCAGATCTAAAATCAAGTGTAGAATTTTTCGTACTCTGACCCGAGTAGTTTGAGAATTTTAAGTAGTTCCTCATTCAACCGTTGAACTGATGAATGCACACCATCATGAAAGCAAACGATTCCCGATTTAATCTCTCTCAATTTGAAAAAGTTCCACTTCAGGGTTGGTTTCGAAGTTGGTTTCTTTTTTGATTCAACACCGTCTGTTTCTCTTCTTCCAGTCTCTTTCGCATCAGCCA
>NZ_DAONKG010000184.1:0-4952 GCF_035406105.1 Methanospirillum sp. | reverse complement strand
AGTAGTGTATCTTAGTGAGAAGCCCCCTGAGCATGAAGGTCCGTTTCTACTCGAAGAACGTAATCTCATTAACTCACTGGCAGAAATGCTCAAGACCTATATGAATCGTATTGAGGGTGAGCAGGAACTTGCCAAGAAGATGCATGATCTGGGAGAACGTGTAAAAGAACAAACCCTTTTTTACAAAACTTCCTCCCTTATCCAGAATGATTCCCTGGCAATATCTGATGTCCTTCAGAACGTAGTAAATCTTATTCCTCCTGGCTGGCAATATCCGGAGATTACCGGGGCACGGATCCTGTATGGCGATATTGTCATTTCCACGGAGAATTACCGTCTGACATCGTGGATCCAGACCTCTTCTTTTGTCACGAGAACTGGAAAAAGCGGAAAGGTTGAAGTAGTGTATCTTAGTGAGAAACCCCCTGAGCATGAAGGTCCGTTTCTGCTTGAAGAGCGGAATCTGATTAATTCACTGGCAGATATGCTCAAGACCTATCTCGACCGGAAGGAGGGTGAACAGGAACTGGAGCGACGGATGGTTGAGATTGAGGAACTGGAACACCTGAATAATACCATAGTCCAGCAGATCCCAATGCCAGTGCTCCTTATTGATGAGAACCAGCAGATTCTGGTAACCAATGATGCATATATCCGATTAACAGGGTATACCCGGGAAGAACTTTTCCGGATGACTCCCCGTGATATTACCGTTCTTGAATATTCCGGAGAGGGTCTGAAGGAATTATTATCTGCCATAAAACCCACCTTTGGCGAGCTTACTTGTGAATTCCCGCTCGGGACCAGGATTCTTGAGCAGTATGGTATACCGATTCTCTCGAAATCAGGATCACTAGAAAATTTCCTGATCGTATATAATGATATCACCGAGCGAAAACAGCAGGAAGTCGAGGTTCAGAAATTGCTGACCGATTCCAGAACAATGTCCGAAACCCTCTCAAAGAGTGCAGAGGATCTTAAAACCGGTATGGCACGGATGGCAGAAGGAGATCTCCGATATCGTGCACCGGTCACGGATCAGGATCCCCTTTCGCAGATAAAAAATGATTATAATACTGCCCTTTCTGCGATATCTCTTCTGATAGAGGAACTTGAAGGATCCATCTCTCTTCTGACCAGAACATCAGAGAAAACGCTTTCACAGACCGATAATATCAAGCAGGCAATTCGTGATATTGCAGATGACGTCCAGAACTCCACGGTCGGAGCACGTGAGCAGATGGAAGAGACGCGACGGATTTCTGATGACATACGGTTACTTTCTGAATGTATCAGTCAGATTGTTGATATTACCACACGGCTCATGGAACTTGCGGCACAAACTGCCAGCCAGGGGGTAGAGGCCGGTAAGATTGGTTGCGTTGCCAACGAAAAGATGGAGTCGGTTGGGAAGATCAGCGCGGATAATATGAAGCAGATAACTGGTCTGAATGAGCAGATGACAGAGATTGATAAAATTGTCCGGCTTATTTCAGATATTTCCAGTCAGACAAATCTTCTTGCACTCAATGCGGCAATAGAGGCGGCACGGGCCGGTGAACATGGCAGAGGATTTGCGGTCGTGGCCCAGGAGGTAAAAAATCTTGCAGGTCAGTCTAAAATTGCTACAAACCAGATAGAAGAGCTTATCAGGACTATCCAGGCGAAATCAGCCGAGACGGTTCGATCAATTGAGGCTGCATACACTGAAATCCAGGAGGGAATCGCCAGTGTAAATAAGACGATAGATGCCCTCTCTTCAATTACATCCCATGTGACTGAAATATCTGATGGGATCAGCCAGGTCACGAAAGCAACGAAGGATGAAGAAATACTGATGCATCGGGTTCAGGAAGGTATCGGGATTATGAATTCCGAAAGTGAGAAAAATCTGGCACGAATGGAGGAGATATCACATCGGATGGATGAAAGCAGGCATGCTACGGATGATATTGCATCGTCATCACTGGAGATAGCACGTCTCTGTGGAAATCTAAAAAAACAGGCTGACCGGTTTTCCCTGTAACATGAGTACCCTTATATTGACACGGGTAAAACCATTTGATATGAACATTCGAGTGCTTATCGGGTTAAGTACCCTTCTTTCTCTTTTTATTCTGGCACAGACGGCATCAGCCGGACCGGCTCTTACTGATGATGACAAGGCATTTCTCTCTGATCTGATGACCACGGGAATTCCGATGTTATATCAGACTCCTGAAGCGATGAATATCGGGGTATATTACGGAAGGGATACTGCGATTGCTGATATTGCTTCAAAGAAGAGTGAAGCGCTTACCTCGATCACCGAGAAAATTAAGGGCTATAAACTCAGTCCTGAATTATCCCCGCTTCGTGAATCCTGGCTTTCTGCCGCTGATACCCTTAAGGCTGATCTTGATGAGTATGCAACGCTGATTCCTGGCTGTGGTTCATGTATATCAGCGATGAATAAGATGTACCCTGAACTTATTGCATCTGCTGATTCGTTCCAGAAGGAGTTTCTCACCTTTTATGGTAAAAATCAGCTAATACCCTGATTTTACTCAAGTCTTTTACACAGGATATCTATTGCTTCCTGAAAAGTCCTTGAATCAGGACGTACGATGACAACGGGGATGTCAACGATCCGCTCTATCAGGGTTGCAAGGATAGGGGCGCAGATGATCCCGCTGGCTCCCTCTTTTTCTGCCCGAACCGCTGCAACGATACAGTCTTCCATGGTATTTGCCGTATAACCCTTTATCTTAATTTTTCTCCCGTTGAGTTCAATCGTCCCTGCACCTATCTCATCAAGGAGAAATTTTGCTGCAATGATGGCGATCATATCCTGATCATAGGGCTCAAGGGCCTGCACAATCGCCCTGACAGTTGACAGCCGTGGATCCCGTTCTCCTGACGTGATTTTGTACAGCGTCGCAGGGGGGATTCCCGCAAGTTCTGCAAGGTCCTTCAGGCTCATCTGGCGTCGATCAAGTGCCTCTTCAAGGGCAGATTTGAAATCCTGTCTGAAGACAGAGCGGGAGAACATAGTAACAGGTATGAGGTTTCTCCTCTATGACTATTCAGGTATATCCTTTATATGCCAGGTGAAAACTGGATTATCTATGTCATTTTTCCTGCTGTGACGGTGATACATAATGAGCATCTTTTTGTCGTTTCAGGTTGACGTTTGAGAGATTTATGGCCGGAAAGAATCCGATTGCAGAGAAAATTCACGAGCTGACAGACCGGGATCTTACATTTATGCATGTATGCGGGACGCATGAGGCTGCTATTGCACGTCATGGTATCCGAAGCCTTCTTCCAAAAAACCTCAAGATTGTCATGGGGCCAGGCTGTCCGGTCTGTATTACACCTCAGGGAGAGATCGACGCAGCCCTTGAACTTGCTGAAAAAGGATGTATTATTGCGACATATGGCGATCTGCTCAGGGTTCCCGGCTCGAATGGGTCACTGGAGAGTTCGGGGGCCGATGTGCGGATTGTCCAGGGTGTGCATAAGGCAGTTGAGATTGCAAAGAATACCGATAAAGAGGTTGTCTTTGTCTCGGTTGGATTTGAAACCACGGCGCCCACCGTTGCTGCAATGCTTCTGACATCACCGCCTAAGAATTTTTCCATTCTCTGCTGTCATCGTCTGGTTCCCCCGGCGATGGCGTGGTTGTTATCACAGGGTGAGGCAGCACTGCATGGATTTCTCCTTCCCGGCCATGTTCTGACGGTCACGGGTCTTGCAGACTACCGAACCTTCCCGGTTCCCCAGGTGGTTGCCGGATTTGAACCTGATGATATTCTCCTTGGTCTTCTCATGCTCGTCCAGCAGATACGGGAGGGAACAGCACGGGTTGATAATGCCTATCCACGTGCAGTGAATGAAGAAGGCAACCCAAAAGCCATGTCAGTGATGCATATGGTCTTTGAGCCATGTGACGTCGAATGGCGGGGATTCCCGGTTATTCCAAAGTCAGGGCTCAGACTTCGTGAGGAGTTTTCAGCATGGGATGCCCAGAAGAAGTTTGGTGTTGAGATTAAACCGACGAAGAAACAAGCCGGTTGTATCTGTGATAAAATCCTCCGGGGTATCGCAACTCCGGTAGATTGTAAATTATTTGATAAGGTATGTACGCCACGGACGCCGGTCGGTCCATGTATGGTCAGTCATGAAGGGGCCTGTAAGATCTGGCACCATTATCATATTCGGAAAGTTTAGAGCTGATATTTCGATTATAATTTTTTGGTCATGATCACTTTTTTTTGTGAACTCTGGTCGGATTACTTGCACAATGGATCATGAGGCAGGGGTTTGTTACAACCAATTTTTCTTGATACATATGTATTCTTTGAGTGTATTGAAGACAGACCGGGTCCATTTTTGGTACGCAATTTCAAATGATGGTAGAAATGGAAAAACCTTGACTGGGGATGTCATCGTAGATGGTAAAATAGATACACCCGCCTGAGATCCGCGTGTAATGTGAACGGTCGAAAATTTGTCTGAATTGATGCCAGTCATTCAATATTTATTTCTAATAGCATCAGGAAAAATCACTGAATAACCAGAGCCTTTATCTGTGTTTAATGGAAACATAATAGGGTTGCCCCGGTAGGGTAGTGGATATCCTTGGAGCCTCCGGAGCTTTAGACCTGGGTTCAAATCCCAGCCGGGGCGTAATTAATAAAAGTTCAAATCCTCTGATGAAACAGAGTGGCTTTGCTTTTTCTATTTCTGATATCTTTTTTCATGTGTTGAAAATTTCTGGCATTGTCGTATGGTCATCGTGCCCAAGCAGCACTTGAGAAAAATATCATTCGCATAGGAGTTACGCAGTTAACTTTTATTATATGAAGATCTATATATATTGATAACGCCAATAATATACGTGCCTGTAACTATCCAACCTTCAGATGTTGATTATATCAATTACTTAATCGCTGCTCGCTGTGACGTTT
>NZ_DAONKG010000183.1:0-4962 GCF_035406105.1 Methanospirillum sp. | reverse complement strand
CATTACATTCACCGTTCCTGGTATCTATACCGTAACCCTGACGGTGAAGAACAATGGTGGATCCAACTCGACAACCAAGGATAATTACATTACTATTGGAACCGGCAGTCAGTTTACCATTGAGCAGGGATGGAACCATGTCTCTGTCCCGATGGCAGTCACAGAAGACTATAACACGGTAAGCAAACTCTTTAAAGGAATCCAGACCGGAGGAGTTCCTTATGCAGTCTTCAACAATGCTGCAAATGAGTGGGTGAATGTAACGGATGATTATCCGGTCAAGCCTCTGGAGGCGCTCAGAGTCTGGAAGGAAGATCCAGGTTCTGTTGTGATCACTCCTGACTATGTCAAGGGAGGAATATTTACCCGTGATCTGAAAGTGGGTTGGAATGGTATCGGTATTATGGCCATGCAGCCGACTCCTGCCAATGTTGCCCTTGCATCATTAGGAGATGCATGGAATAAGACGCTCATGTTCAACCCGCTCACACAGCGGTGGGAGTACCCGATTATCAGGGGAGTGGATGATGACAAATTCATGTATCCAACCGTCGGGTATCTCATCGAAATGAATACTGACGGGAAACTGATTGGTGGTGAGTAAGATGAGTACGGTGATGAAAGGAATCGGATTCTGTCTCCTGATCCTCCTTCTTTTTGCAGGTATTGCGCCGGCATTGGCAGAGGATGTGGAGATTAAGCAGCTGGTCCCGATGTTTCTGAAAGGAACAGTATACATCGGTGATACACCTGCAAAACCCGGACTCACTGTGGAATCTGATATTCTTGGATTCTGGGGTGGTTCTGCAGTAACGATGTCAAATGGAACATATGGAACAGAATCTCAACCGATGATGGTGCAGGCAGGGGCAAACGAAACCCTGAAAGGGCAACCCGTTACCTTCTGGCTGAACGGCGTCAAGGCTGAAGAGACCATTCCGTATCAGCCAGGTTTGAACCTTGATCAGGATCTGCATTTCTCAAGTGCAGCGGAGAATAAATTAACCGTTGTTCCCCAGGGCGGAGATGTCTTCATTGGTGAAGAGGGTCTTGATGTATCACTCTTCCTGAAGAGCGGTGATACCATTGCCTGGTTTGATCCGACTTCTGAGGCATACCTTACCGAACCGGTAGCATCTATTGTCATTGACAATCCGAAGAGTTTTTTCATTGATCCGGCACAGTTCATGAACCGTACCGGAAGATGGTGGATTTGGTCTGGCGAAAAGTCCAAACAGCTTGGATTTATTGTAAAGGATCCATCCATCGCACTTCGTATCTGGAACCAGAATGAAGATCAGGACATCAATGAAAATGGCGGTAAAATCCCGGCAGGAAACTTTGTAAACTTCCGGATTGAATCGAACCTTTACTCTGCCATTATTCAGCGTGGAAAAGGACTTGCACCTGAAGATCTTGGTATCATCAATATGGTCGGATCTTCCAATGTTACTCAGGTAAACTACAAATTCCTCCGTGGAACCCTCAATGGAGTCCCTGACTCAGACATTGCTCTTCGTGAACTGGTTGTTGATTCTAACCCCTGGTTCTGGCCGGATAATGATAAAAAAACCTCCGGATGGAATACTGGTGCACTGGCATCCGATGGAAACCGCCTCTATCCAAATGGTGAATATAATTTCTATGCAGAAGTCGATCTAAATAATATTAAAAAGAATTATCCAGGAGATCAGACCGGTAAAGCAATTACGAAGGTAATACCTGCAGTTATAGCCGACGATTCAATCGATGTTATTATTAATCCAGGCACCGTGACCCGGAACTCGTCATTCTTCGTTACTATCGGAGGACGCCCAGGCAAGGATTACATCATTGTCATCATGGAATGTGCCCCTGGCGAGACTGACCCGACCAAATGCTGTGCTCTGAAGATGACTGGTGCTCCATGTGACCGTCCACCAATGATCCGGCCTGATCAGAGTGGTGTTGCAGACGGAACAATCGGATTTGACAATAAGGAAGGACCATTTACCATTGGTAATACAAAACTCTCGCCTGATTGCTGTGAGAAATCAGGTACTATCCGTTCAGTTGTACCAACTGATGACAAACCAAATGCACAGGATGTCTACGAGAATGGTGTGTACTACTATGCTCAGGTCAGAACCGATAATGACAACGAACCAACACCTGGATTCAAGACGGTAGAATTTACTGTCGGACCGGATGTTGCTCCAGACCGTCCGTATCGTATCCATGTACAGAGCGTTGAATCAGATCCCGCAAAGGTGATCGATGGAGACGGACTGGTTCAGGTCAACAAGGGAGTAGTTACCCTGAATGTGAAGGAAGACCCGCCATATTATCTGGGTAATGATATCACCCTCTCAGGCATAAACACTGACAGTGATACGGTCTATTTATTCATGACTGGTAGTCAGTGCCAGAACAAGTGTGGAAATGACCTCCTCGGATGGAAGCGTCCTGACGAGACTGAGCACATCATCCAGCCAGGACTTGATATGATTCAGCTTGGTTGTAAGGAGGAATCTGATCAGTTTACGACCATTGCAGTGCCGGTAAAGAGCGACGGGACCTGGACATACACCTGGAAGACACAGAAAGCACCAATCAATCCGGGAACCTACACGGTATATGCATCCAGCCTTCCGATTAACGGATGTTGTCTGGATTGTTCCTGTGCAGTTGTCGCATCACGGGATATCATCCTTGAAGAGCCATGCTTTGATGCAATCCTTGAGCCGGACGTTATTACCAAGCCGGTTGAATGCTGTCCGAATGGATGCAGCTGGACCTCGCAGGATCAGATCCTGCTCAAAGGAAAGGCATGTGGATTCCCGCACACCGGAGAGGGAGATAATGTCACCAAAGAGATCAACCTGTGGATATTCGGAGAAGAAAAGGTCGGGAATGACAAGTATGTCAATGCACGGATCCCGGTCTTCTGTGATGATACCTTTGAGGTGAACCTCCTGAATTACATCAGTCTGTGTGATCTCAAGCCAGGTGCCTACACCATCATCCTCCAGCACCCGATGTATAACCACAAGTTTGACATGGTGAAGGAGACCGACGTTCGGGATCCGATCGAATCGAACCGTATCTGGATGGTCACATCCTATCCGGACGAGTGGAGCAAACTCTTCCCACTTGAAGGACCAGGATACTACCAGGGCAGCCAGGCAGTCAAGGCAATCAAAGACTTCCTTGACCAGCGGCTTGTGGATGATAAATACATCATCCTCACCCTCAGAATTGTTGATGATCGTGTTCCAACCGCTGCATTTAGTGCTGATCCAACCCAGGGAAGCAGACCACTTGAAGTCCAGTTCAAAGACGAATCAACCGGGACAAACCTGACCGAGCGATACTGGGAGTTTGGAGACGGAACCACCTCTACCGAGACCAATCCAAAGCACACCTACAGTGAGGCCGGCGTCTACACAGTCTCTCTGACGGTCATGAACAAGGAAGGAGCAAAGGATACTGCCACAAAGCCTGACTACATAACGGTCCGTGAACCACGGATTAAAGCAGACTTTGTTGCCAGCCCCACCTCCGGGGCCGCTCCCCTTTCGGTTAAATTCCAGGATAAATCAACCGGATCACCGACAAACTGGTTCTGGGACTTTGGTGACGGGTTTACAGCTGCGGGAGTAAAAGATCCATCCCATGTCTATCAGTATGGTGGCAAATACACCGTTACTTTGACCATTACCCTAGGTGATGAGATCGACCGGGCCGTCAAGAAAGATTACATAACAGTCATCGGAGGGCCACAGCCGACTCCGACTATCGGACCCTATGATCCGACCAAGATTCAGCTCTACAGTGGCTGGAACTTTATCTCCGTTGCCCGGACCCTTGCCGATGGATTCAGCAATGCAAGCGCTGTATTCAGGGATGTTCCGACAGGAGGGCATGCAATCTGGGCATATGATCCGGCACGACAGTACTGGGATCAGGTTCTTACCGGAACGGTCATTGCACCTCTGAATGGATACTGGATCTACTCAGTTACGCCGTTTACTATCAATCTGACCTTTAAGAACGATCCAATCAGTGCTCCACCAACCAGAAGCCTTCCAACCGGATGGGCGGCAATCGGATTTACCGGCGGTACCCCGGCTACAGCAAAGGACACCCTGAAATCAGTCAAGGATGCGTGGATTTATGCCCGTGGTTATGATGCACAGCATCAGCAGTGGGAGGCAACCATTGTGAACGGTGGACAGGGTGAGAACACATATCTCTTCCCATCGAGGGGATACTGGCTCTATATGGAAAAGCCTGGAACACTGGCTGCCATTGGTGTGTGAGGAATCATGAATACAGGAACCGTAGCCGCCCGGACGGCTCTGGCTACACTCCTCCTGTTTTCCTTTGTACTCATCTGTTCTGCCGGGGCTCCGGCACTTCCCTGTGAGTTCTACGGAACCGTAACCATTGATGGCTCCCCTGCCCCGGTAGGGACAATTGTGTCAGCCAAGATCAATGATGCAGAACGTGGCCGGTATGTTCTGGAGGAAACAGGAACGTATGGAGGACCGGGGACGTTTGACCAGCGGCTCAAAGTTATTGCTGAAGAGGGTGATCTTTCCAGCGGAAATGCAAAGATCACCTTCTGGATAAACGGACAAAAGGCATGGCAGGAGACTGCATTTCGACCGGGAGTCAGCATGAAACTGGATCTTTCGGTTGGTGGCGATGCACCGCCAGTAACCAATGTCCCCATACAGGATCAGTCTGCAGGATCCGTTCCTGAAGTGGAAATCACGCAGGAACCTTCAGGGGATGCGGGTATTGTACAAGAACCTGCCATGGAATCTCCAGTCCAGCCTGAAATCAACCCTGCCATAAGTGATATGCCTCCACAGCTTCCGGAGATGGAAAACCCTGTTCCGGTAGGCGAAACACCATCGGATGTTCTTATCGCAGACTTTGTCGGGGAACCGGTATCAGGGATTGTCCCGCTTACGG
>NZ_DAONKG010000182.1:0-5033 GCF_035406105.1 Methanospirillum sp. | reverse complement strand
TGAACGCCGGTCTTGATCCGGATGATATCTGTCAGCTCATCACCGGGCATCATCGCTGTTCTGGGATTATTCATGGTGACCTGGATGTTGATCGGATGGATTACCTGCTTCGTGATGCGCATTATACCGGGGTGCCATATGGAACCGTGGATGCGATGCGTCTCATCAGGGCGATGCGGCTGTCAGATGCCGGAATTGTCCTTGATATGTCCGGTGTCCAGGCAGCTGAATCGCTTCTGATCGCCCGGACCCTCATGCGTCCGTCGGTGTACTACCACCATGTAAGCAGGATTGCAGAGAAGATGTTCTCACTTGCGGTGTATGAGTACATCAGGACTGATCCACATCGTCTCCTCTCCTCCCTGCTGCACGGTGATGATGCCGCATGTATGCAGCACCTTCTTCATGCAGAGAACCCTATTGTATCCCGTCTTGCAACTGATCTCTATGAAAGAAGGCTTTATAAACGGGCATTATACCTCGGGAAGGATGATGTGCGGGACGTGCATCATATAACGTCTGAATCATTCCTTCGTGAACGTGACCTTGCAACAAAGATTGCACAAGAGGCTGGTATCAGTCCGATGCAGGTTATGGTTGACATACCTTCCTTCCCACGGGATATCTGGATGGATGTTCAGGTTCAGGATAAACACGCAGTCCGGCGGCTTGAAGAGGTATCACCACTGGTTACTACGCTGAATGAGACAAGAAGAAGTCAGTGGCGGCTGGGTGTCTATGCACCGGAAGGTCTGACTGATATGGTATCAGATGCAGCACGACGCATTTTAAGCATCAAACCATACACACGGCAGGAACGACTGCTCTCAATCTAAACCAAAAAAAAGTTTATGCAGCGTTTGCTGCAAGGATTCCGTCTGCGGTCATGTATAACCAGTAGCCGCGGAACGGATACATCAGGGTTGCATCATTACTTCCCTTGATAATCATCGGATCATACTGTTGGGTCTGGGCGTTAAATCCTGCACAGTTCACCCATTTATCCTGCACGGACAGAAGGGTAAACTTCGCCTCAATGGGTGTGGTTCCGGTAAATCCGATACCATTCCATCCTTTCTTCAGGTATGCTGTAGGTGGCGTCTGAACCGGGTTTGTATCATACCGCAGGGGTACTGATGCAGGTCCCTTTGAATAGATCCAGAATCCTTCAAGGGGTTTTACCGGGGTTGACGGGTCCATGGTATTCCACAGATGTTTCCCGGTATCGTACTGGAACATGCTGTGCCCGGCTGAGTCGACAACCTGAAAGATGGAGGCTGTATCATATCCGGGAGCAAGCTTCTTCGGGACTGATACAAAGTTCCATCCGCCTGAGACCGGAAGAAGGTCATCATATGGTGCGGTCACCGTGATAAACTCTGATTTTGAGATGGTATCAGAGCCATATTTGCTTGATGCAGTCAGGGTGACGGTATACTTGCCTTCTTTTGTGTAGGTATGGACCGGGTTTGCAACCATATCCGTTGCCCCGTCTCCAAAGTCCCATGCCCACATGGTTGGGTTTCCAGTGGATGTATCGGTAAAGCTGACCGAAAGTGGCGCTGTTCCGGAACGGGGAGCTGCGTCAAAGTCGGCCTTGATCGGCGGACAACTCTCAACCGTGATGAAGGCCTGTTTGGTGACCGTGCCGGTAGCTCCGTACTGGTTTGATGCGGTCAGGGTGACCGTGTAGGTTCCCGGAACGGTGTACGTATGGACTGGATTTGCAACATTATTATGAGGCGGACATGCTCCTCCGGCACAGGTTATATTCTCATCTTCACCTGCTGGTATGATTCCCCCGTCCCCGAAGTCCCAGTTCCACATGGTTGGTGAGTCTGAAGATCTGTCAGTAAACTGCACCGTCAGCGGAGCACATCCGGATCTGGGTGTTGCATCAAAGTCTGCAACGATTGCCTGAGCGGAAACGGTGATATACGCCTGTTTGACTTCCGTATCAGACGTACCATACTCGTTTGATGCGGTCAGGGTCACGGTATACGTGCCAGGGAGCCGGTACGTATGTCGTGGATTTTGAAGGGTGTTTGGAGGTGGACATGCTCCTCCGGCACAGGTTACATTCTCATCTTCACCTGCTGGTATGATACCCCCGTCCCCGAAGTCCCAGAGCCATTTTGTCGGATTTCCTGTGGACAGATCGGTAAACTGAACGGTCAGGGGTGCATACCCGCTGGTTGGAGTTCCGACAAAGTCGGCATTGATGGATACATCTTTGACAGTAATCCACTGGGTTTTACATACTGTGTCAGAGGTATACTGGTTTGATGCGGTCAGTGTTACCGAATAGGTTCCCGGTTTTGTATATACATGGGTCGGGTTTGCAACCATGTCGGTGGTCCCGTCCCCAAAGTCCCATGCCCACATGGTTGGGTTTCCGGTTGAGAGATCAGTGAACCTGACCGTCAGCGGCGCCTCACCAGTTCGCGGATCAGCAGAAAAGTCTGCCTTGATCGCACGGGGGGTGACCGTAATGTACTGTGTCTTTGTAGCGGTATCTGAACTCCACTGGTTTGATGCGGTCAGGGTAACCGTGTATGTTCCCGGAACGATGTAGGTATGACGTGGATTTTGAAGGGTGTTTGGAGGCGGACATACTCCTCCCTCACAGGTTACATTCTCATCTGCACCTGCCGGTATAATGCTCCCGTCCCCAAAGTCCCAGTTCCACATGGTCGGGTTTCCGGTTGAAAGGTCTGTAAACTGGACCGTCAGCGGCGCCTCACCTGATCGTGGATTTGCAGAGAAATCTGCCTTGATCGCCTTTGGTTTGACGGTAACCCACTGGGTTTTACATACTGTGTCAGAGGTATACTGGTTTGATGCGGTCAGTGTTACCGAATAGGTTCCCGGTTTTGTATATACATGGGTCGGGTTTGCAACCATGTCGGTGGTCCCGTCCCCAAAGTCCCATGCCCACATGGTTGGGTTTCCGGTTGAGAGATCAGTGAACCTGACCGTCAGCGGCGCCTCACCAGTTCGCGGATCAGCAGAAAAGTCTGCCTTGATCGCCGGTGGGTTCACCTTTATGGTCGTTTCACTGACGCCGGCCTCACAGGTCTGGCTGGAGGCAGTAAGACGAACCTGGTATGTTCCGGGGTTTTTATATACATGAACCGGATTTGCAACCATGTCAGTGGTTCCGTCCCCAAAGTCCCATGCCCACATGGTTGGTCCTCCAATCGAGAGATCGGTAAACTGTACGGTGAGTGGTGCAGGTCCGGATGTCGGATCTGCCCTGAATCTGGCCTCAATAATACAGGAAGGCTCAACGATGATGTACTTCTCTTTCACCTTTGTGCTTGATCCTGCAGTCGGGCTGCTTACTGTCAGGGTAACGGTATATTTTCCCGGCCGCTGATAGACATGAGTTGGATTCTGCTCATATGCAGTACCACCATCCCCAAAGTCCCATTTCCACTCTTTTACAGCACCCTTGGAACAATCGGTAAACTGAACCTGCAGCGGTGCCTTTCCATAGGTTGGATTTGCCAGGAAATCTGCCTCAAGTGCTTTTTTATCCCTGACAATAATGTATTGCTGCCTGACCTTGGTACTTGAGGCACCAGTAATACTCGTTGCCGTCAGGGTAACGGTGTATATCCCTGGTTCACTATAGATATGAACCGGGTTTGCCGTTCCTGATGCGGTATTTCCATCCCCAAAATCCCATGCCCACATCGTCGGATAACCGGTCGATGAATCAAGGAACTGAACGCGAAGGGGTGCTACCCCATCCGTTGGACTCCCGATAAAATCAGCAATAATACAGGCACCGCCAGGCCCTTCACAATAGGCCTCTCCGGCTCCTGGTTTTATTGGCTCTCCTGCTCCTGATACCACACCTGATGCCGTAAGTGCAAGCACCAGAAATAGAGCGAGCATATAGAATATTTTTTTCATTCTTCCCACCACCAGCAGTTGTGAAATGTGTCCCTGACACACCCACGCAAACCATACCTTACCTCATACAGACTTAATGGTATCCATCTGTATCCAGTCTCTGTTCGCATATCACATCCCCCCACATTTTTATCATTCCAAAAAAATATTCAGGCTGAAATAGCAGCCAGTGTGCCATTGTCAGACATGAATAACCAGTACCCGCTGTAGGGGTACAGACGGGTGTCATCATTTCTGCCTTTGATGATCATGGTATCATACTGCTGCTTCTCCTCATTGAATCCAAGGCAGTCCACCCACTTGTCCTGAACTGACAGGAAGGTGAATTTTGCCTCCAGAGGTTCACGCCCGGTGAATCCAATTGCATTCCACCCTTTTCGTAACTCCTTGGTCGGAGGTGTCTGGAGTGGATCGGAATCATAGGTAAGCGGAACCTTATCAGCGGTTCGCGAGTAGATCCAGACTGCATCAAGTGGTTTGACCGGGCTAGACGAGGTCATGGTAATCCACTGTCCGGTTACTGCATCATACTGGAAGATACTGTGTCCGTCCACCTGGATATGACTGAATATTGCAGCAGTATCTTTTCCTGGTGCGAGTTTCTTTGGTACTGAAATAAAGTTCCATCCTGGGTAAATCGGAATTGAATCAGCCGGTTGCGGGCTGCTTCCCACACAGATATATCCTGATTTCACCTCGGTGTCGCTTGCCCCGAACTGATTTGAAGCGGTCAGGGTGACGGTATAGGTACCATCGTTCGTGTAGGTATGGGTCGGGTTTGCAAGCATATCGGTCGCCCCGTCTCCAAAGTTCCATGCCCACATGGTCGGCCCGCCGGTTGAGAGATCGGTAAACTGGACTGTCAGGGGTTTGGAACCACTCCGTGGGGATGCGGTAAAGTCTGCCTGGATACCCGGGCTGATCTGGCCGACCGTGATGTATCCCTGTTTTACCTCGGTGTCACTCGCCCCGAACTGATTTGATGCGGTCAGGGTGACGGTATAGGATCCTTCCCGTGTGTAGGTATGAACCGGGTTTGCAATATTGTGACAGTCAGCTCCGGCACAGGTTACATTCTCATCTTCACCTGCTGGTATGATACCCCCGTCCCC
>NZ_DAONKG010000181.1:0-5099 GCF_035406105.1 Methanospirillum sp. | reverse complement strand
GTATCCTCAATGAACGATCCGACTGGCATGAGAGAAATGTTGAGGGAATCATCAGTTATCGTGCCTGTTATATTGCAGAAGAACTTGAGAGCCCGGCGATAGTCGCTTTCACACGATCCGGACTGACCGCAGAACGGGTATCACGATGCAGACCGCGGGCCCCCGTACTTGCCCTTACCCCGGACCCTGCTGTCGCAAGAAGACTTCTTCTCAGGTGGGGTATCCTGCCGGTTGTTTCTGATCCGATTCAGTCAGCAGATGAACTCTTCAGGGCTGCCGTAAAGATCGCCCGATCTACAGGAATCGCCCGGTCAGGAGAACAACTGGTGATAATTGCCGGGAATTTTTCCGGAAAGGAGGGACGAACAAACATGATAAAAGTGGAAGAGATTCCATAACCCCTTATTCAAACAGAACCGGTCGGAATTTCCCTGATCCTGATGATGCCTCCTGCTGTGCCCGGACCGGTTTTTCCTGACCCCTGCAGTTTTTTCCAATATCAGAAAGCATGCCAAAACTACAGCAGGCATGTATAACAGACCATGCGGCACACCGGTTCATGACACAGGGCTTTTTATCAAAAGGACAGAGGAGGGTTTTTTCAGTCATATATTCATATATTTCATCTGGATCCAACATATCCTTCTGTATGCCTGTCATGCAGAAACAGAAATGAAACGATCAGAATAATACTGCTTACTGCAATGACGGTTAAAAATACCCAATGATAGGCAAAAGGCTTTGGGACCTCCCAGTTCTCACCATGAATCACCATAACGGTCTGAAAGGAGGCAAGGATAATACCGGTGACTATGGGGCCAATCATCCCGCCAAGTGTCTGCATACTCTGGATAATGCCGGTTGCTTCTGCTGTCCGTTCTTCACCGACATGATCCATCACCCCAATCAGATCGGCTGTTGCCACCATAGACATGCCAAAGGAAAAGAGCATCCAGGCAATAACCAGGATGATAGCTGATACCGGAACCAGGATAAGAAGTACTCCTGCACTGATGAGAAACAAGGAGCCCACAATACAGGGGGTCCGGCACCCGGTAACCGGTATCATCCGTCCGGTCAGTGGGCCGGCCACCATATCACACAAAGTACCCGGAATCAAGATAAAACCAACCATTTCTGCCGGCATGGCAAGTCCTGTTGGAAGCCGGATGATATAAGGCATCATCTGAAGCAGGACAAAAAAAGTGAATATAGTCAGAAATCCGATGAGCATGAATACTGCAACCGGACGCTTTCTCATCAGCCTGAAGTCGGCCAGCGGATGGGATACCCGGATCTCTATCCGGATAAACAGGAGCATTCCAACGATGGCACCCGTCAGTACCAGGATCCCTGAAATACTGACCCGCTCATCTGATGGCAGGGAGAAGAAGACCAGGAATAGGAGAAGGAAGAGCAGCAGGGAGAAAAATCCTGAAAAGTCAAGTGAACCAGAACCTTTCTTTCCATGATCATTGCGGATACATAGTACCATGAAAAGGAGAAGAATGCACGATGCCGGAATAAGAACCATATAGGTCATTCGCCATGAAAACAATCCGGTTATAAAGGATCCGGTAATCACCCCAAGAAACGTTCCGGCACCATACATGGCGCTGATAATGCCAATACCCGTATCAGCGTCGGTCTCCGAAAACCGTTCTTTGATTAGTGCATACCCGAGGGGAAAAGCAGCTATCCCGGCACCCTGGAGGGCACGGCCTATGAGGAGGATCCAGATATCAGGTGCAAATAAGCCGCCGAAAAGACCGAGAATATATATGACAATACAGATCACGAGAAGCCGCTTATGTCCGAACCGGTCCCCTGCCGTTCCGACAAATGGTGAAGCTGCCGCTCCCACAAGCAGGACAATCGGTAAAATCCATGACTCATAAATGCCAGGAACGGAGAATTCATGTTCGATCTCCGGCAGGGCAGCAGTAAGCATGGACTCACCGGCCATGACCAGCATGACGGTCAGAGACAGGAGAAGGAGCAGAGAGAGATGATCGTTTGATATCACGGGTTTCAACCAATGAGCCCTTCTTTGTGTACTTCAGAGATCAATAAAACTATACCCCGCCTCTTATCATACATCAGAAGAAACCTACATTCATTATACATTCTCTCCGGGGGACCATGCAGGATAATGTACATATTGTTGGGATGATGTTTCGGGCAAAGGCTGATGCTGCTTTATCCTTTACCTTTGCTGATGAGGGGGCACGGGATGTTTGCGGGTATACCCCTGCAGAACTGGTGGATACCGGTCTTATCTCCCTTCCTGATCTTATTCATCCGGAGGAGCGTGATACCGTCAGAAGGACCATTCAGGCCGGACTGAATGAGAAACGATCCTTTGTCATATTTACCAGACTCCAGGTGAAGGATCGATCACGTGCTGAAGGAATTCTTATTGGATCGGGAGTATTTAATGGACCGCTCTCTCTTTCCGGGCTTGAAGGATACATCATCAGGGTACTGAGTCAACCCATCGCCGATATGGCCACCGGATTATTGTCACCTGATATATACCAGCAGCTCCTCTCCCATACCGAAGAACTCATCGCGCTGCTCAGTCCTGAGGGGCAGATTACCTATGTCACCCCTTCGGTCTCCCGGATTATCGGATATGATCAGGGTGCCGTGACAGGTCTGTTATTCACCCATCTCCTCCCTTCTGAAGAGCAGAAACGGTTTGATGAGTTTAAAACACAGATGCTTGCCGGGGGTGGAAGCAGTGCACGGTTTCATGTTAATCTGCCTGACGGCCAGATCCGTCCTGTCACTATCAGGCTTTTCAGACCGGCGGGAATGGCAGGGATGATTCTGAGTGCCTCACGAGCTGATGACCAGGATATCGTACTCAGCCGGGATAGTCTGTATCATGATCTCTTCGCACGAAACCCGGTCCCGGCAATCATCACAACAGCTTCAGACCTCCGTATTCTGGAGATGAACCATGCTGCCTCAGCATATGGATCATCATACTCACCACTCGGGCAGACTGGAGCTGATCTTCGGCAGAGCGGACTTATCAGCAGTGAGGTTATTGAACAGATACGGGAAGGACTCTCCATTGCAGACCAGGTGGATCTGCCTGACGTACAGGGCGGATGGCAGCCGGTCAGGATCATCGCCCGTGAGATTCAGAGTGGTGATCGGGATCTTATCATCTGGACCATTACCCCTGAAACAAGAGACAATGCAGAGCCGATGTCGGATTCCAGCACGGAACAGAAAGAATTCAGGCATACCTATATTACGCTCCTGCAGATGGTCAGAAATGTCCTCAGTCAAAAATACCTGTCCATTGCCGCAGAACCGGAGCATGATATCAGGTACGCCAAAATCCTTCTTGAATCTCTTTTGCAGCTGTATGAGGCAGGCGGGGGGAGAGGGGGAGGAGTTCACGTGTGCAGATACATCCGGCTTATTATCGGCTGTATTACCGAAGACTTTGCCGATGAGCTACAGGATATCGAGATCGTCATATCCTGTACGATAGATGACGCTGTTGCTGAAAGGCATGCAGTAATTGTGGGAATTATTACCGGTGAGGTTGTACTCAATGCAATCCGCCATGCTTTTAGTCCCGGACAGGCAGGAAGAATTGAGGTGTCAGTGCGGCGTGAGGAAGACTGGTATATTTATCAGGTCCAGGACAGCGGACGGGGCTTTCCTGAATCACTGATCAGAACCGGTAGCGCAACTTCAGGTTTTACGATAGTTGAAAATCTGGCAATGGAACTCTCCGGAACAATGACCCTGGCCAATGACGGTGGTGCAGTCGTTCGGGTTATCTTCCCGGCTGCGATGATCAGAGAGGCATAAAACCCGAACCTTTTTATGATTTCAGAGAAACTCAAGTACCATGACTGCACTGACTCCTGAGATGAAAGCCGCCTTTGAAGCGGTGAAGGTATTTCCTCTTGCAACAGCATCAAAATCAGGGATTCCAAATGTTGCGCCTATGGGATCGGTCTTTTTAATTGATGACGAGACGATCTGGATTGGCGATAATTTTATGCAGAAAACTCTCGCGAATGTCCTTGAAAATCCGAAGGCAGCATTATATGTGTATGGTCCCGGAGTAAAGGGATGTTATCAGATTAAGGCTGATGTTACGGTAAAGACAAGTGGCGAGGAACATGCAAAGATGAAAGCTATGATCCATGAAAAAAAACCAAATCTTCCGGCAAAGTCACTCCTTATACTCAAGATAACCGAAGTATACGAATGTATGCCGGGCGCAGAAGCAGGAAAAAGACTTTTATAACACCATTTTAAATATATCGTTTTGGCGTTCATAAAAAAAGGTACAGGACAATATGCTTCATATTATCGATCTTCATGCAGAAATTAATGGAAAAGAGATTTTACATGGAATCACCCTTCACATTGAACCTGGTGAGACCCATGTGCTGATGGGGCCGAATGGATCCGGAAAATCCACACTCCTTATGTGCATCATGGGGTTTGATGCATATACCATAACAAAAGGGACCATAACCTTCAACGGCGTCGATGTTACCCATATGCCGATCTATGAACGTGCCCGCCTTGGTATGGGTATCATGTTCCAGCGGCCTCCATCCATTCCTGGTCTGAAATTAGGAAAGATGCTTGATGTTATCGGTCCTGAAAAAAAACCGGAGGATATCTCTGCAGCAGTTGCCAGGATGAACATGCAGGAGTTTTTGGGGAGGGATATAAACCTGGGATTCTCCGGTGGAGAGATCAAACGGAGTGAGATTTTACAGATGATGATCCAGGACCCCCAGTTTATTATGCTTGATGAGCCTGAAAGCGGGGTTGATCTTGAGAATATTCATCTCATGGGAGAATCTATCGCCCTGCTTCTTCAGAAGAACCAGCGGTTTGTAAACCGGAAGAACAGCGGGCTTGTCATCACGCATACCGGGTATATTCTTGATTACCTTGACGTGGATAAGGGACATGTTATGATTAATGGTGAATTCAAATGTCATGGCAATCCACGTGAAATTCTCAAACTCATCAAGGAGAAAGGGTACAACGAATGTCTGCGGTGTGCTAAAATCCCCTGATTTATTTGAAGGGCCGATATTCCCCCG
>NZ_DAONKG010000180.1:0-5113 GCF_035406105.1 Methanospirillum sp. | reverse complement strand
GGAAGGATCTGATAGGTATCAATATCAGGTTTCAGAATCATATCAGATTCATCAATCCGGGCAAACCCTTCGATTGAAGAACCATCAATCCAGATCCCCTCTGTTAAGGCCTTTTCAACCTGAACAACCGGAATAGCAACATTTTTGGGGATGCCGAGGATATCATTGAACTGCAGGCGGATAAATTTTACATTATCTGCCTTTATCCGTGCGATCATTTCGCTGACCTTTGCATCAGACATTGAAACATACTTCTACCCTTATACATTTAAAGTTAATGTATGCAGGACCTGATTATATATTATCATTTTTTACTTTATTTCCATGAATGATCACCAATCATTTTTCATCAAGAGAAATGTTGAAGGAAAATAATTGAAAGAAATAAACCTACCGCTAGTTTTTCACAAATTCAGAAAAGTAAACACATTAATAAAGATGAAACACTTATAAGGATTAGACAAGCAGTTAGCTTCTACTCCGGATAATTCCGGACAATGCTCGCTATGTAAATATGCCGGATATTGAGGCTTTTGTGATGTTATGTGCGGAATAATTGGAGTTATCGATAAACAGAGAGAGCTTATGGATGGGTCTTCCATCAGGGATGC
This sequence comes from Methanospirillum sp., assembly GCF_035406105.1. Lineage (GTDB taxonomy): Archaea > Halobacteriota > Methanomicrobia > Methanomicrobiales > Methanospirillaceae > Methanospirillum. Next base: position 4,502 of record NZ_DAONKG010000180.1, on the reverse strand, counting down.
CCTGTCGGTAATGGATGAGCGCGGAAGTGGTGAAGGTGCCGGATATGCTGCATATGGAGTATATCCGGACTATGCAGATCTCTACGCAATTCATGTCTTTTATGACAATCTGATCGAACCAAAAGACCAGGTAGAGGATTTACTTGAAACATGGGGTATGATTGAACATGATGAGGAAATACCTACCTGGGAGCAGCCCGGAATTCCCAAAATTCATACTCCATGGAGGTATTTCTTCCGCCCTAAGACACGGCTTATGCAACGGAGTAAAACTCCCGATGACGAGATTGTCAAACATATAGTCATGGAAGTGAATAAGTCCGTCAAAGGGGCACTTATCTTCTCATCAGGCAAGAATATCGGAGTATTCAAGGCATCAGGATGGCCGGAAGAGGTCGCAGACTTTTATCGGGTTGAGAATTATGAGGGATATCTCTGGCTTGCTCATAACCGGTATCCGACCAATACTCCTGGATGGTGGGGGGGAGCTCATCCATTCAATCTTCTGAACTGGAGTGTTGTTCATAATGGAGAAATTACGTCTTATGGGACAAACCGCAGATATATAGAGAGTTTTGGATATGACTGTACGATGTATACCGACACCGAAGTTGTCGCATATCTTATGGATCTGCTGGTAAGGCGTCATGGTCTGACCCAGGAACTGGCAGTCCGTGCTCTTGCTCCTCCTTTCTGGGAAGAGATTGAACGAATGCCTGAAAGTGAGCAGAGGCTGAATACTGCCCTTCGGTTAACCTACGGGTCAGCGATGATGAACGGACCTTTCGCAATCGCAGTTGCATCACCAGACTCCATTGTCGGATTTTCTGATCGAATCAAACTCCGGCCCCTGGTGATTGGAGAACATGATAACCGGTTGTTTATTTCAAGTGAAGAAGCAGCAATCAGGACGGTAGATTCTGCAGTGAAGAATATTTATATGCCGAAAGCCGGTGATCCAATCGTCGGGAGGACGCTCGTATGATCATCGGATCCCGCCCTGCCAGATTCCAGGTGGTTGTTGATAAAAATCAGTGCATGCTCTGTGGCAGATGTGTTGAAAACTGTTCATACGGTGTCTTCCGTATAGAACAGGACGGTATTGTCACAAATACCAGAAACTGCGTCGCATGCCATCGATGTATCTCCCAATGTCCTCGTGATGCTATTACCATCATGGAACGACCCTGTGATTACCGGTCGCACCCAGTCTGGACTGCCCAGATGAAGGAAAATATTTTCAAACAGGCAGAAAGCGGAAAGATACTTCTCGGAGGTATGGGAAATGCCGCACCATATCCCATTCTATTTGATCACCTTGTTCTGGATGCCTGCCAGGTTACCAACCCTTCGATAGATCCACTTCGTGAACCGATGGAACTTCGTACCTATATTGGGAAGAAACCAAAACAACTTGAGTATATTCAGACATCTGATGGAGATACCAGTCTCATTACCGAACTGACCCCCAATCTCAAACTTGAGACCCCGATAATGATTGGTCACATGAGTTATGGGGCAATATCCCTGAATGCGCATAAAGCCATGGCTCAGGCAGTATCAGAGATCGGTACGTTTATGGGAACCGGTGAAGGAGGCCTGCATGAAGCCTTGTACCCGTATCAGGATCGTATGATTGTTCAGGTAGCGTCCGGGCGATTCGGGGTTGATGTACATTATCTTGAGCGGGGTGCAGCGATTGAAATAAAAATAGGCCAGGGTGCAAAACCAGGTATTGGCGGTCATCTGCCAGGTGAGAAGGTGTGTGCAGATGTCTCATGCACCCGGATGATTCCGGAAGGAAGTGATGCAATCAGTCCTGCCCCTCACCATGATATCTATTCCATTGAAGATCTCAAGCAACTGGTCATCAGTCTCAAAGAAGCGACAGAGTGGAAAAAACCGGTCTTTGTAAAGATTGCCGCGGTTCACAATGTGGCTGCAATTGCTGCAGGGATTGCCCGATCCGGAGCTGATGCAGTCGTCATTGATGGATTTCGGGGAGGGACCGGTGCTGCACCGGCAGTATTCAGGGATCATGTCGGTATTCCGATTGAAGCAGCAATTGCAGCAGTAGACACAAAACTTCGGAAACAGGGAATTCGAAATGAAGTTTCAATAATCGCCTCCGGAGGTATCCGGCAGAGTGCAGATGTTGCAAAGGCTATCTGTCTTGGTGCTGATGCTGTGTACATAGGGACTGCTGCTCTTATTGCGATGGGCTGCCGGGTATGTGGAACCTGTTACCGGGGGTTGTGTTCATGGGGTATTGCAACGCAGCGGCCCGATCTTGTGGCCCGGTTGCATCCTGATGAAGCAGCACATAATGTGAAGAATCTTATCGATGCCTGGACTTTGGAGTTGGCAGAACTTATGGGCGCTGCCGGGATCAACAGTATAGAATCTCTTCGGGGAAACCGGGACCGCTTACGTGGATACATGCTTGATCAGACCATGCTTGATGTTCTGGATGTAAAAGCAATAGGAGCCTGATATGAGTCAGATAACAATTGATGCTGCTGGTATCCATTACACCCCGCTGAATAAACAGATCAGGCAGGCAGTCAGAGATGGAGCTTCAGAAATAATTCTGAAAAACGTCATGGGTCAGCGTTTTATCGGTGATGGTCTTATTGGTTCAGTAAAAATTGTAATTCACGGGGTGCCGGGAGGTGATCTTGGTATGTTCATGAAAGGGCCGACCATCGAGGTTTTTGGCAATGCTGATCATGCCCCCGGGAATACAATGGATGAAGGAACTATTATCATTCACGGCGCCAGTGGTGATGCAACTGCCCATAGTATGAGAGGGGGAAAGGTCTTTGTCCGGGATGATATCGGGTATAGGGGCGGAATCCACATGAAACAATATCTGAATAAACGTCCGGTCCTTGTAGTCGGAGGAACTGCGAAAGCATTTCTGGGGGAGTATATGGCAGGAGGGCTGGTGATACTGTTCAGGATGAAGGATGAGGAACCGTACGCTGAAATGGGGCTTGCCAGCGGTATTCATGGGGGAGAAATTTTCATCAGAGGAACGGTGAAAGAATGGACACCTGGAATTGGTAGTACTGCACAACTTGCCTCCTCAGAAGATATTGAGCGGATAAAACCCTTCATCATGGAATTCTCTCAATATTTCAATGTAGATCCATCAGAATTACTGAACAGTTCGTATACCCGGATCGCACCGGTGAGTGCCCGGCCGTTTGCTGGTAAATATACCTGGGAGTGAGGACATGACAAAGAAAAAAACCTATACTGCTTTACAGGAAGAGGTCTGGGATGCCGGCATTTGCAGCGGATGCGGTGCATGTGTTGCGGTCTGTCCTGCAGATGCATTGTTTTTCCCTGATGATCCGGGAATTGTCCGCCCTGTTTCATCCGGGTATTGTAAACAGGAGACTGATCAGGTTCCTTGTGGTGCATGTTATGAAGTATGTCCCCGAACAAAGCCTGATCGTGTTGAGATTCTTGGGACATATAAATTCGGTGTCGGGGCACGAGCCACAACAGAGATTTCTCATAAGCAGAGTGGAGGAGCGGTAACCGCAATACTTGCCGATGCGTTACAAAAAGGCCTGATAGATGGGGTAATAACCGTTACTGAAGATCGGTGGACACATAAACCGATCTCTATTCTGATTACGAGTGCAGGGGAACTATTCGAACATGCAGGAAGCAGGTATAATTGGAGTGTTCCCATCTTAAAAGCCCTGAAAACAGCAGTCATAACTAAAAAAATGACTCGTATTGCAATAGTCGGGACACCCTGTGTTGTATCTGCAGCCCGTCTCATGAAAGAATCAACTCATGATCTCGTAAAACCCTTTGGAAAGGCAATCAGGCTGATAATTGGGCTTTTCTGTACAGAAAGTTTCAATTATTATCCCCTTATGGATGAAATTCTAAAACAAAAGCATGATATTCCTGCATATAAAATAGTCCGGATGGATGTCAAAGGAAAACTTGAGCTGACGTTATCAGATGGAAATATTGTTGATATCCCTCTCAAAGAGATAGAATCGGCAATCCGGGGAGGATGCAGGACCTGTAAAGATTTTACTGCAATTGATGCTGATGTATCAGCAGGGAGTGTTGGTACACCGGATGGTTGGACCACTCTGTTGATTCGGACAGGTGAAGGCGAGCAGTTTGTACACAGTGCAGAAAAGTCAGGGATGCTTGAATTACTATCTGATATTGAAATAAGTGCTGTTACAAAACTTGCTGAAAAGAAAATTTCACATTAATTTTAATCTTTCTCCGGATACTATTTATCTCTCCATAGTGAATATAGAAGGAGATTATCTGATTTGCAATGGATGATAACACTTCTGAAGATCTTCCTCCTCATAGTAGACTGTCTGCAGGATGCAAACTCTGTTATGAAGGAGCAAAATTAGTCCTTTTCCTCACAGGATTATGTCAACGTGACTGCTGGTATTGTCCGCTTTCACAGGAAAGAAAAAATCGTGATGTTTTGTATGCTAATGAACATC
>NZ_DAONKG010000179.1:0-5116 GCF_035406105.1 Methanospirillum sp. | reverse complement strand
TACCCTTGTGGAAACATCGCCAGCGGGGACAACATTCAAAGTCTCACTTCCGGCATCATAATCGCACAGTGGAGAAGAGGATGAAGAGAATACTTATCGTTGATGATGATCTTGCAATTCTGGATAGTACAAAGCAAATTCTGGAATTGGAAGGGTATGAGGTTGTAACTGCTGCTACTGCAGGTGAAGGACTCTCGAAGATAGAAAATGAGTTTTTCAACATGGCACTCTTTGATATTAAGCTTCCTGATATGGAAGGGACAGAACTCCTTGAAAAAGCTCATAAGATGCGTCCCGGTATGAAAAAGATTATGGTTACCGGATATGCAAATCTTGAAAACTCTGTGTTTTCATTAAATGCAGGGGCGGATGCCTATATCATGAAACCGGTTAATCCAAAAGACCTTCTTGAAAAAATTAAGGAGAAACTGGAAGAGCAGGAAAAAGATACGATCATTGACGGAGAAAAAGTAGCACAATTTTTGGAAGAAAAGCTCCTTTCGATTCGATAACCCAGTATCATGACCGACCTGACCAAAGAAGAACTTATAAAAACGCTTCAAAGAATGGGTGTTTCCAACACCGTTCTCCTTGAAGATCCCTCTGTAACTCTTGATACATTTATTCTGGCGATAAAAAAATACAGGATTGCAGTTCCTGATGATTTTTATGCGTATCTTGCAGACCAGCTGGGACTAGCCTTTATGGAACGTGAGGCGCTCTTTGCCAATCCGCGGATTGGTTCAGTTCTTCCATATGCGGTCGGTGAGGAGGCATTAATTGCGCTTTTGGAATCAAAACCTGCATACCTGAAAGTGGCTACCGCAAATCCTCTGGATGAACCGTTATTTAAACGGCTTGAAGAGATCTTTGGGAAAAAGGTTGAGAAGGTAGTAACTCCCCTTGATGCCATTCTCACCATTACTGATGTGAGTTATCAGGGTCCGCACGCATACAGCGCGCTTAGTGAACTGGTCGATCGTCAGCCTGACGAGTCCGCATATCAAATTCTTGTGCCCTGGCAGAAAGCGGCGGTCATTATCGGAACTATTCTTTTGTGTGGCCTTGTCATATCAAATCCATATTTCTGGCTTTTTGTTCTTTTTACTCTTACAAATTTTGTATATTTCATAATGAATCCGGTGAAATTCTATATCTCACTCCAGGGAATGTCAGGTGAGAAGAATGTCATCCATATCTCTGATGAGGATATTCAGAACCTTAAGGATGAGGATCTTCCCATATACACAATTCTCGTCCCGCTCTTTCATGAGCAGGAGATGCTTCCTCATATCCTTCAAAATATTGCAAATATCAATTATCCCCGGGATAAACTTGATGTAAAAATCCTGATGGAAGAGGAAGATACTGAAACTATTGATAAAGCACGCAAACTCGGACTTTTTGGGAATATCGAAGAGGTCATATCTCCCATGTCAGAGGCTGAATATCATGTCTTTTTAAGCATCTTTCATCCGGTTGTTATTCCAAAGGCGGATATTACGACAAAGCCCCGTGCCTGTAATTATGGGCTGAAACGTTCACGTGGAGAGTTTGTCGTAATTTATGATGCTGAAGATCTTCCAGACCGGGATCAGTTGAAAAAAGTGGTCATTGCATTTCAGCGGCTTGGACCGAAATATGCCTGTGTTCAGTGTCTTCTGAACTTTTACAATCCTCGTAAAAATATGCTGACACGGTGGTTTTCAATAGAATATTCGTATTATTATGATTTTTATATTCAAGGTCTCGATAAAATTGATGCACCTATTCCGCTTGGGGGAACCAGCAATCACTTCAGAATGAAGACGCTCCGCGAATTAGGAGCATGGGATCCCTATAACGTGACCGAAGATGCCGACCTTGGTATGCGGATTGCGCGCAAAAAATTGCACACTGCAGTACTGAATTCCCATACCTATGAAGAGGCAGTCAGCCGGGTTCCGTCGTGGATCAGACAACGGTCACGATGGGTGAAGGGTTTTGTGATTACCTGGTTTGTCACCATGCGCCACCCTGTCCGGGTGCTCAAAGATATCGGCCTGAAAAATTTCCTTGTGTTTCAGACCGGATTTGGAGGAAATTTTTATCTCCCTCTCATGAATCTCTTCCTCTGGCTGGTCTTTGCAGCTGGTTTTATCATTCCTGAATATTTCTCACGATGGTTTGACTTCTGGCCTTTTGCTGTGATAGCTGTCTTTAATCTCCTTGTCGGAAATCTCTTCTTCCTTTCGATGATGGTTATTGCGACATGGAAGGAAAAACAGCGTGATCTTCTTTTATATGCTTTCTTCTCGCCGATTTACTGGATATTAATGAGTATTGGAGCATGGAAGGGGACGCTTCAGTTGATCTTTAAGCCATATAAATGGGAGAAGACCAGTCATGGGACTGAAATCATTCATGAGCAACTCTTAATCGACCATCCGGAGCAGTTTTCCAAACCGGTGAAATGGATTGAGGTGAAAACCCCAGAAGTGGACCGGGGAGCCAGAAAAGCAACCGGAGGGCAGATCGCCTTCTCGATCGGGATCACTGTACTCCTGGTTCTTTTCGCTCTGATCCTGTTTGGTGTTGTTGAGTATAAACCAATATCAGATCATTTCACCGTCAACAAAATTCCTGGTTTAAATCAGGTATTAGCTCCGCTGAAAGATTATCAGTCCGGCCGCGAAGTCCGTTTGCTCAATTATGAAGCAATCCCTGGACCGCACTCAACACCCCCGCCCCTTATTACCGCACAACCACAGGAAACAAAGGAGGCACCACTCACTCCTGTTCCAACATTCCTACCTGACAGACCAGCGCGAGTTCTTTCTGCTTTAGGAGAACCTGGCCTTAAGGTCAGATATGACCCCCTCGTCAACCGGATCATCATCACCAGCGAGCGGGTACTCCCTGAGGGAGAGTATTATCTGATCATCACCGGCACTTCTGACCGTGAATATGCAGAATACCGGCTCGACAGTATACCCGGAGCACTCTCTCTGGAAGGCGGGCAGAATAGTACTGCTGTCAGGATTATGCGTGTGCTGAAGAGTGGTGCCAGTATCCCGGTGATTGATACCGTTGTTTAAAAGGGATTATGAGATGCCACACGCATCTGGCAGAAACATGCGTGTCTGGTTATAATAATAGATGGCCTCATCAGGATATACTGATGATTCTCCGGCTGCCCTGGCCTTCCATCTCTTAAACTCTTCATTTTGTGGATCAAATGAGAGCGCTTTTGTGAAGTACTCATGCGCAAGGGTAACCTTCCCCAGTTCGTAGTACGCCTGTCCTCCAAAAAACCATGACCAACGGTTGCAGGGGAATTGATCGATGGATCGGTCAAAATTATCCGCTGCAAGCTGATATCTGCTCTGGTTCAGATAGCAGTTCCCCTTTACATAATATGTCCATGGAATAGACGGATCAAGTTGTATCCCTTTATTCAGATATGCAATTGCGTATTCGCATTGTCCACTTTTATGGAGGATATCTCCCCGGTAATAATATGCCCAGGCATTTCCAGGATCCAAGATGATGGTCCTGTCAAAACTGCATAATGCCCCCTCATAATTCCCCAGTTCATACAGGCTCATCCCTCGGTAGTACCACGCCTGTGCATTCATTGGATCCAATGTGACAGCGGTATTCAGATACCTGAGTGCATCTTCATATCTTCCGTCATGATAGGCGATAGCACCTTGAGAGAACCATAACGATGCATTTTTCGGCTCTTTAGCAGCCCTTTTCTCGACATCCGGAAGTGACCAGGCAGGATCCTGCGCTGACCGAATCGCAAGGTAGAGTGTCCGGTACTCCTTTGAATATGGATCAATAGTGAGTGCTGTATTGATTGCTGACAGTGCCTGATCATACTGACCGGTCAGGTAATACGCATGAGCAAGTTCATACCAGGCTGGTGCCTGACATGATGATACCGACAGACTTTTCTTCAGTTCATTGATGGCAGATTGATAATCACCAGAAGAGGCGAGGTTTTTTCCATACACGTACCGTGCCCATTCGTTATTTGGATTCATTTTCACGGCGGTATCATACTGTATCCTGGCAGCGGTCAGATTCCCCTGCTTTTCGTATGCCCTTCCCAGTTCGTAATATGTGCCAGCATTAGAGGGGTCGAGCGTGAGGGATTTCTGCAAGGCATCAATTGCCTGTGCATAATTCTCCAGTTCTGTATACGTTGTCCCGATGAAATACCAGGCTGGAGCATTGCTGGGATCAGAGGTCGTTGCTTTTATAAACCAGGACAGGGCTTCACGGTATTTTCTTTCTTCAAAAAGCAGCCTTCCTTTATTAAATGCTGACCAGGTATTATTTGGTTCAAGAAGTAGATCATGCTCGACCTGAATAGCGGTTAGTGGAGTTGTGGTATTTATTCGCAAAGAAGAGAGAAGGTTTAATGCGGTTTCATTTCCAGGGAGAAGATCAAGAACCTTCAGTATTTCACGGTTCGCCCTGTCACGATCTCCTGATGCGATGAGGATGTCCGCTTTTCTTAGGAGGATGGTGCTATTTCGTGGACTTAACTCAGCCGCTCTTGTTATTGCGTCAAGTGCCCCTTTCAGATCAGCGTTCTGATGAAGGATTTCTGCTTTTGCATACCATAGATCGGGATTTTCTGGATCGGACCGGAGTGAATCATCCAGACTGGTCATGACATCTGGTATTGCCCCTGATATTGCAGTATCTGTTTCAGAGCCCTTTTTTTCAGTAATACATCCGCATACCATGAGGAGCAGGATAAAAAGAATAACTAGGATATGATGAGTTTGCATACCATCTCATCGTTGTATAAATTAAAAAAAAGAACTCAACACATTTGAGTATACAATTAAAGGGAAACCCCTGGCGGGAGGGGTATAGTTGAGTTTGGTTTTTGCATACTGGCTATCATCGAATTTTTAACCTTTTCAGGTGAGCCATTGACGCGATCTCAGAGCGGTGAATTTTTGTCAGAATCATCCTCCATGGATAAATTACATCATCTGTATAGACGAAGATGAATAGCGCTACAAGGGTTACCCACACAGTAAATCCTGGTATTCCAGAACGGAAATTCCCAAAATAATATCTCAGAATTCGTTCGTTATTGAGATATTTTATG
>NZ_DAONKG010000178.1:0-5186 GCF_035406105.1 Methanospirillum sp. | reverse complement strand
CTCCTCTTACATGGGCATCATCGGTACCATAGTCTTTCAGTTCCTTGCCAATACCTCCTGGAATGCCGATCTCATCCAGAGAGTACCCTCCGGATCGGTATGTTTTAATGATATCTCCAAGGTATTGTTTTATCTCTGTAAGATCAGCACCCCTCAATATCTTGTTCATCACCTCTTTCATGACTTTGCGTGTCAGGATGGGTGAGTCTGATCGCTTTGCCTCAAACCCGACCATATCAATCTCATCGACTGATTTTCCTTCTTTCCAGATGAGATTCCCTGCATACCGCTTCTTTTTCCCTCCCTGGAAGAACCGGCGGTAGACCTTTTCAAATTTTATTGAGAAGTAATGTTTTTCAGCATGGAGGACATTCCGGGCAAAAGTATTGTAACTCTCATTGAGGACCGCTTCTATCTCTCTTGCTTTGGTAATGGTCTCCTCAAGAGACGTGGCCGGTATCTGAATCATGCATGAGTCTGTATCTCCATAGATGACACTATATCCCATCTGTTCAATGGTATTTCTCGTATGTTCTATGATAGCCCTGCCAACTGATGTGACCGCAGACCCAATCTCACGGTCATATAATCTAAACCGCGAATACCCACTTACCCCATAATAGGTATTCATAATGACCTTGATGACATTCTGTTGCATGTCATAGAGCTTATATTCGTGGGAACCGAAGGGGTACTCATTTCGTTTGTTCTTTTTCAGATCCCGTTCCTGCAAAAGCTCACTGATGATACTCCGCGTAAGACCGTCCGGTTTTGATCGAAACCTGATTCCATTCGGTGCGATAAGATCCCCGTCAGGATCCTTTGTCTCCGGAGATGCATTGATTGTCATCATCGCCATTGGGTAGAGGGATTTCAGATCAAGGACAACAACATTCTCGCGAATGCCAAAACTGGGTTCAAAAACGGTAGCTCCTTCAAATTCATCCCCTGGACTGTATCCCTTTGAAGGCAGGACAAATCTTCCATGCGCCTTGCGGAGGATATAGATATCAATGACATTGGATGAGTTTAATGTCCGGTCAAGGGGACATCCTACATATCGTGCAATCTCCTGATAAAATTCAATAATGTTGTTTTTCTGGTTAATTTTTACACAGAGTTCCACATCTTTAAAGTTATATTCAACCAGTTCATGTGGCGATTCTTTCCACATCCGTGCTGTCATTCCTGGCTGGTAATGGAATGCCTTTACATCACCAACCTCCCGTTCACCCACTGCATCAAGGCGATAGGAGTCAAGCTTGGATGATTGCATCTTTTTATATCCGGATAACAGATCAAAATCAACTCTTCCCCTGACACCGGTACGCTCGCTCATTCCCGGTAACCGGGCAAGACTGTCAGGAGGAAGACTGAGCGATCGCATCCTGCCGAAAATGTATGGTAAATCAAAGTCAGTAAAGTTCCATCCTGATAAGATATCCGGGTTATTCTGCCTGATATATGCAGAAAATTCCATCAGAAGCGTTTTTTCATCTTCAAATATCCTGATGGAATGAGTCTCCTTACAAAAACATCCGTTTGGAAGGATATTTTTGCACAGGTCTTTCTCATGGATTGATTTGAGGTCATTCTGAAGAAGAAATGTGGTATAGTAATCATCAAAGGAGTCCCATGCGGTAATACAGATGATGCGATCACGGTCAGCATTTGGCAGACCTCCTTTATCATCCTCACACTCAATATCCAGAAGGCAGTACCTTGAGGGAGCATGAACATCTGCTGGCTGGATATCAGTATAAGGGACAATGGTATAGCCGGAGGGGACCGAAACCCCGCCGGTTATTCCTGCATCAATAAGATACCTGGTAGCAAAAGGGATGTCCGCTTCAAAATGCGTATAATTTCCTCTGATATCCCTGACATCAGTTGGTCGCCGGGTATATAATCTGCACAACTCCTCACCATGTATGGATCGGTATCTGGTTGGATCTACCCTGATGACCTGGTCCGGATGGTTTTTGGATGCCTGTGAGGCGAGCACATAAAAATAGGGAAAAAATCCGGTAACCATGATCTCTTTCAGATCCCCGGTTTCAGTACGGCCATATATGTGAATAATAGGCCCGTCCGCAGCAGTTGAGTACTCCACCTGATTGATGCCAAGACGGATTCTCTCCTCAGGAGAGACATACTGTATGGTTTCAGGATTCATGCGTGATCCTCCGACAGAGATCTGATACAAATGATGCGGCCTGGTGAAAATGATCCCATTCCCAGCAGTCAAGATCCCATTCATGAATGGAAAGGATGCCTTCTCTTCCGATTGTTACGGGAACACCAAGTGAGCACCCGAAAACCCCGTATTCCCCATCAAGAACTGCTGAACATATCAGTTCTTTTTGTGCATCAGATAGTACTGATGCAATCAGGTTCCAAATATGATAGACCGGTGCATATTCTGTGGCACCTTTTCCTTTGATGATCTCCATGCTGGCATTTCGCAGTTTTGAGAGAATCTCTTCCCGTGTATTGAAGTCAACATCATGGCCGGTCTTACTAAAGAGAGGGACCTGATGTTCACCATGTTCGCCGAGGATGAATCCGTCACCTCGGATGGATCTGTTTGCCAGTTCATATTGAAATCGTGCACTGTCGAGTTGACCACCAAACCCGATGATCCGCTTTCTTGCTATCCCCGTAATTTTCCAGAGATAATAGGTCAGGATATCGGCAGGGTTTGTAACAACAACAATAATTCCTTTATAGTGCGGAATCAGCGCGGCAAGTTCTGATGCAACCGGGACATTACAGTCAAGGAGCGCTGCTCTTGTTTTTATGTTCTGGTTTCGTGGCAGGCCTGCAGTATAGAGGATAATGTCACATGCTCTTATGTCGCGTGGATTGACTGAAACCGTTACGGGACATCGCATGTGTTCGATATCAAGTCGCTGCGCTTCAAGGAGTGCCTCATTGCAATCATACAATACCAGATGATGTACAAGACCACTGGATACGGCACGGGCCGCAACTCCACCTCCAATGCGCCCGGTACCGAATACTGCAAGGCTGGTCATCCCATACTCGTAGGAACGAAGAATAGATAATTACCATCATCACCATCTCTCTCATCATGATTCAGCTGAGTCAGGAACCTGTTCAGATAGCAGGTGTGCCTGTCAGAAATCACCTGATTCTTGCAGCGGGTGTCCTTGGAACCTGTGCCTCTTCGTTATTGCGTATGCTCCGACAGGGTGCGGGAGCGGTTGTGACCAAATCAATTGGTCCTGAGCCACGGTATGGGCATGCAGGGCCGTGCGTTGTTGTGCTGGAAGACGGGGTTATGAATGCGATGGGTCTACCCAATCCCTCCAAAGAGTTTGTCAATGAATTGGCTTTACTCGATGGTGAACCGGTCATCGTAAGCATATTTGGTGGAAACCCAGACGAGTTTCATGAGGTTGCCGGGTGGTTTGCAGATAAAGCACAGGCATTTGAACTGAATGTAAGTTGCCCGCATGCAGCTGGTTTCGGGGCCCAGATCGGAACCAATCCTGATCTGGTTCATGCATGTACTGAAGCAGTAAAAGAATGGAAAAGACCGGTCTGGGTGAAACTGACTCCGAATGTCACTGACATTACCGCTATTGGAAGAGCTGCAGAATCGGGAGGGGCTGATGCGATCGTGGCTATCAATACCGTTCGTGCCATGCGAATATCCACCGGCCTGAAAAGACCGGTTCTTGGGAATACCTATGGGGGGCTATCAGGACGGGCAATATTTCCAATAGCTGTCCGGTGCGTCTATGAACTCTATGAGGCATGTTCTATTCCGATTATCGGGTGCGGTGGGGTTTCATGTGCGGAGGATGTCATTGAGATGATGATGGCCGGGGCGCAGGGTGTAGAGATTGGGAGTGCAGTTGCTCATGAACCAGATATATTCCGACGTATCAGTGACGAATTATATGCTTCAGATGGGATTTTTGCAGATGAGATTGTGGGGTGTGCCCATGTCAGATAGTCTTCCGGTCCCGGTAACCATCACCCAGGTGGTACAGGAAAGTCCGACCGTGACGACCATATTTTTTGATACGGTTTTTTCATCCTGCCCAGGGCAGTTTGTGATGGTCTGGGTTCCGGGCATCGATGAGATACCTATGGCTTTGTCATATCCGAATGCCATCACCGTTCAGCGCGTAGGGGAGGCAACAACAGCTCTGGCAACGAAAAAGAAAGGGGATAAAATTGGAATCAGAGGTCCATTTGGAAATGGATTCTCTGTTGTAGGGAGAACTCTGGCGATCGCAGGAGGTGTTGGCATTGCCCCTCTTGTCAGGATTGGTCTTGAATTTCCGGATGTCACGTTTCTTCTTGGTGCGAGAACGAGTGAGGAACTGATATTTCATGATGTCCTTTCTTCGGCGTGTGATGTCCGTGTTGCGACCGATGACGGTTCTGCAGGGTTTCATGGTTATGTAGCCGGGTTGCTTGATATGATAAATCTTGATGAGTATGAGACGATTGTTGTCTGCGGACCTGATCCGATGATGCGTTCGATCTTATCGGTTCTTGAAAGTCGAAAGGCCTTGGAAAAATCCCAATTTAGTATGCACCGGTATATGAAATGCGGGGTAGGGTTGTGCGGATCCTGTTGTATCGATCCGGATGGTGTATGCGTCTGTAAAGATGGTCCGGTTTTCCCAGGTCAGAGGGTTATAAAGAGTGAACTAGGTAAATATCACCGGAATGCAGCCGGTTTAAAGGAGATATGAAGATTATTTCTCTTTTCTTTCCGTATGGTTCTTCATAGGCCTGAAAAGAAGGTTTTCATCAGACTAAAAATGTATAAATACAACTCCGATGCTTTATATCTCCAAAATCTGTCGGTTAATGAGTAATTACGAATAAGAAACCTTATACGTTCACTAATACAAAAGGAGTATGTAATACCACAAAGAGAGGTATGGTGTAATCTACACCAAGCTGATATGTTAGTATTCATGTCTGCTACTCCTCGCATCAACACACCGCCATACCTTCTTTGTTGGTCTTTTTTGGAGATGTTCGTTCGAATCATACATCTTACTCCGTTGATGAATTTTTAGGTATCAGGTATAACCTCCAGATACATTTCGGTAACTATAAATACTCATAACTACAACTTTGTTATCCCACACGCTTCCTGAACCATCAGGAGCCGGCGGCCGGGGAATGTGTTCCTG
>NZ_DAONKG010000177.1:0-5197 GCF_035406105.1 Methanospirillum sp. | reverse complement strand
CGGAAACATATGATAAGCTTTTGAGTGCAGTCGAATTTATCGAGGAATGCTGCAAAGACCCGGATTTGAAAGAACGGTTTAAAAAAATTGTCCTGAAAAAATGCTGAAATTTTCATCAACTCTCATATTGGTGGTTTTACATATTTATGAAAGGAATAAGTGATCTTTTTTGGAACGGTAAGAATAAACGGTTTTTCACTTTGAACCTCATACTCATACATACCTGTCCAGAATGCACTCATTAATTTGGAGAGTACAATGAAAAAGGGGGCGATAGTAAAGAAGAATATATTTGCTGCCATATAATCAGGATTATATATCACTATCTGTTATCTATTTATTGGTTCAGAGCAGACCATTATCTTACGACATAACGAATAACGTTATGATACAGGCTGATCGCTATGGAATTAAAAGGAAGTCAGACTGAAAAAAACCTCCTTGCTGCATTTGCAGGAGAATCACAGGCCCGGATGCGATATAATTATTTTGCAAGTGTTGCAAAAAAGGAGGGGTACGAGCAGATATCTGCAATTTTTACCGAAACTGCTGACAATGAGAAGGAGCATGCAAAATTATTCTTTAAATTACTTCCCGGTGGAGATGCAGAGATCACAGCATCGTACCCTGCAGGGATGATACGAACAACTCCTGAAAACCTGAAGGCTGCAGCTGATGGCGAAAAGCATGAATGGGGAGCCCTCTACCCTGGATTTGCAGAAACTGCGGAAAAAGAAGGTTTTCCAGAAATCGCAGAAACATTTCGTCATATTGCAAAAGTTGAAGTGTCCCATGAAGAACGGTTTAGAAAACTTCTTGCGGCGGTTGAGAAAAAGACCGTATTTACCCGTCCTACACCTGTCAGATGGAAGTGCAGGAATTGTGGATATGTCCATGAGGCATCCAGTGCACCATCGCCATGCCCGGTTTGTGCACATGCACAGGCATACTTTGAACTCTGGTGCGATAATTATTAACACCTTTTTTCGTATTCAGCTAATTTTTAAGAGTATTTTATAAGGCAATGAACTGGACCTGAAAAGATATCAGATTCCCAATCAGTCATCAGTTCTTGTCTGCTGTGTTATCCAAAAAAGAGGCATGAAATATCAATCCTTTTTTAATGCTCTTTTGTCAGGAAGTATGACCCGATGCACAGGGCCAGAATTGCAAGAGCCAGAAGAAGGGCATCACTGACCGAAATCATCTTCATGGTGATGACATTCTTAAAGAAGGCGACCATCAGGATAATGATGATTACCTTGATGATTTTGCTTTTTAGTTCATCAAGAGAGGTGATCTGGAGAAGCGGATGCTCAACATCATCACAGGGACTGCGTGCAACATCAATTTTTGAAATGATCAGTTCATACAGGCCAAAGCTAAAGATGAGGAAGAAGACAGCGATAAGATAGAGATCCAGTGCCCCGATAAAACCTTTTAAAATCTCCTCATTTTCAAGGCTTGCATATTCTGTTGCTACACCAATAGAGGTGAGCAGTATCTGTTTGACAGGATGTATGATCTCCAGGGTGCCCATGACAAAGAGGGCTACTGATGCTATGGCACAAAATACAACTGCAAGAAATGAGACATATCTGAATTTCCAGAGCCAATACTCAATAGGATTGAGAATTTTACACTCCATCGTCTCTTTATCTGGTGAGATGATCCGTTTGATCATATGATCTTCCTCCATAAAGAGGAATAATGGGGCAATAAGTATTTGCCCGCCAGGCATGAGCTGGAGAGATTAGATGCCTGAAAAAACAATGAATGCAACCAGGTAAACATCATGATTGCTTGAATGTTCATCTTTACGGGCATACATATTCATAAATACCATAAAAGAATAAACATCTTCCAATTACATATAATCCGTGTATGTGTATTCCACAGAGGGGATAGTGGGATCACTCATTCGGGTAGCCTGAACGTGAGGGGGTGATATATCTGATCTCAGTTTTATATGTTGATGATGAGGAGGATCTTTGTATCACTTTCTCCCTATTTCTTACCCGGAAGGGATTTTCCGTATCAACCTGTTGCTCAGCACAGGAGGCTTTGGATTATTTATCACGAAACTCCTGTGATGTTATCGTCTCTGACTATGTCATGCCTGGAATGGATGGCATCGATCTGCTTACAGAGGTACGAGAAAAATTTGGGGATATTCCGTTTATTCTTTTTACCGGAAAGGGGGATGAGGATGTCGTTATCCGTGCTATTGCAGCGAAGGCTGATTACTATGTCAGGAAAGGAAATGACCCGGAAGTTGTCTTTTCAGATCTTGCCTTTACCATAGAAAAGGTTGTAGAACGGCATAAAACCAAAAAAGAACTCATTCAAAGCGAAGAAAAATACCGGTTTCTGGTAACTCATGCGCTGGAACCGATTCTTATTGTGGATCTACAGGGAACTCTTCTGTTTGCAAATAATGCTGCGGCACGGATGATGGAAACAGAAGATGGAACATATAAACCTGGAACGAATGTTATGGAATTTATCGCTCCTAAATCACGTGAAGACGTCACCCATGATTTTATTGAAGTGTCGCAAGGCAATGACTCTTATACTGCCGAATATGATGCCATAACTGGCAGCGGCAGACCGGTTACCGTAGAAAGTATCGGCAAGCTGATACAATATGATGGAAAGCAAGCAATATTGCTCTCACTTCGTGATATTACTGACCGGAAGCAGATAGAAAAATCACTCCGGCAAGCGTCACGGCAGATTAACCTGATGAATAGTATAACAAGACATGATATCCTGAATAAGGTGACCATTATCCTCGGTGCTCTTGAGATTGCAGAGATGGAATGTCATGATCCAAATATCTCCCACTTTTTA
This sequence comes from Methanospirillum sp., assembly GCF_035406105.1. Taxonomy (GTDB): domain Archaea; phylum Halobacteriota; class Methanomicrobia; order Methanomicrobiales; family Methanospirillaceae; genus Methanospirillum. The sequence goes on along the minus strand of NZ_DAONKG010000177.1, from coordinate 2,344 downwards.
AAAACTCTTAAAGCCGCGACAACAGATATTCAAAAACAGATTGAATTCACCCGGCTGTATCAGGATCTGGGAATTCAGAAACCATTATGGCAGAATCTTAGCTCAGTCATTCGGCGTCTTCAGATTCCTGAAGGGATAACCCTGGATGTAAATCTTGAAAATATATCCATATTTGCTGATCCGATGCTGGAAAAGGTATTTCACAATCTTCTGGACAATTCCATCCGGCATGGTGGAATGGTTACCTGGATACAGGTATCAGGACAGAAAAATCCGGATGGGTTAATAATCTCCTGGCAGGATGATGGCATTGGTGTGCCTGATGATGAAAAAGGAAAAATATTCACACGCGGACATGGAAAACACACCGGTTTAGGACTCTTTCTTGTCAGGGAGATTCTCGCCTTGACCGGGATTTCTATCCATGAAACTGGATTACCTGGAAATGGAGCCAGATTTGATATCTGTATTCCAAACGGGATTTATACTGATGCTGATCAGGCTGGTGTTACAGCATGACTGGTCGGTTCGTTTCCTACAAAAATAGACGAAAGATGCATAAATCTCAAAACCCTGATTGATATCAGTTTTTTTGTAATGCTAGACAATTATTTATGAAATCATCACGTGAATCATCATCAGAACCGAAAAGACAGATTGCCGTCATTGGAGGTTCCATTGCCGAAGAGCAGGATCTGGTCTGTGCAGAACGTGTTGGTGTTCTCCTTGCACACCATGGAGCGGTTCTTCTCTCCGGCGGACGGGGAGGTGTTATGGAGGCCTCATGCCGGGGAGCGTATACAGCCGGGGGGATTGTTGCAGGTATCGTCCCCGGGTCAGAAGGGAATGCCTACCTGACCGTCATAATCAAAACCCGGATGGATCATGCACGAAATGTCATTCTTGTCGGTTCAGCTGATGCGGTTATTGCGATCGGTGGGGAATATGGTACGCTTTCAGAGATAGCCTTTGCGTTAAAGATGGGCATTCCTGTTTACGGGATAAAGAGCTGGAATATTCCGGGGATCGTGATGTGTGAAGGTCCTGATGACGCAGTACACCGGGCGATATACAATTCGTGAATAAAGCATTTCTCCTCCTGTTGAAGCATTTATTTTCGTTTGGATGGTATAACTCTATATCCTCGAAGATAAAAGTACCTTAGACCGATATGAAGTGGAAACGTGATGCAGGCCTGACAGGAAGGATTCTCCTGACATGGGCACTGCTTTTACTCGTGTATCTGGTGTTCATGGGTATTCTCATAGCCCTTGGTCTGCCATCAGGGTTTATCATTCTGATCGCAGTCGTCATGGGTCTTATCCAGTATTTCTTCTCCGACAAACTGGTGCTCATGTCCACCGGTTCAAAGATTGTTGAATATGATGAAGCGCCGGAACTCCACCGCATGATCGAGAAGTTATGCATGGAGGCAGAACTTCCAAAACCACGGATTGCAGTCATGCACTCGCCGATGCCAAATGCATTCGCCACCGGAAGAAGTCCGAATCATGCAGTTGTCGCTGTGACGGATTCAATCATGCAGACGTTGAACCGTGACGAGCTGGAAGCGGTCCTTGCTCATGAGCTCTCCCATGTGAAAAACCGGGATATCCTTACCATGACGGTTGCCAGCTTTGTTGCCATGATTGCGTCTATGATCATGAACAACTTCCTGTTTGCCTCAATATTTAGTAACCGGGAACAGGGAGGAGCATGGATTATTGCCGGTATCGTCGCAGCAGTGGTCTGGGTTATTGCAACCCTGCTCATGATGGCTCTCTCCCGGTACCGGGAATTTGCAGCCGACCGGGGAGCTGCATATATCACTACAAATCCGGATGCCCTGATATCAGCCCTTCTGAAGATCAGCGGGAGAATGGATCGTCTGCCCCCGGAAGCTAAGGTAGCTGCTGAAGGAGCAAATGCATTCTATATTATCCCCGCTCTGTCTGGCAAAACTCTTGCAGGGCTCTTCTCAACACACCCGCCACTGGAAAAGCGGATTGAAAACCTTGAGAAAGTCAGGGCAGAAATTCGCGGATATTAACCCTCATTTTTTTCCATCAACTTTTACCTCCCTGTACACCTCTCTTTTAAATATTGTACAGTTCCTGCCTATGCTTCAATTCCCCGAAGCGGTGGCAACAGACCCTGATAATCATTAACCTCTTCACCATGGAGCGGAAGGAAAAGTAGGAGGTATCTGAAGAACTTCTTTAGGGTTATGCTGGCGTTGCGGTCTGCCCTGGTGTCCCTGGGTGCATCTCTCGACACGCCACGAGATATTTCAGCTGGTGAGGTCATTGTCATGGACGCTATTCCTGACCCGGTTATCGTGAAA
>NZ_DAONKG010000176.1:0-5249 GCF_035406105.1 Methanospirillum sp. | reverse complement strand
ATGTTGCGCGAAATACTGATACGGCATACTCAAGGTCTTCCACACGCACGAGTGAGAGATTATACACAACAGTTCCGGTTCCCTGATCAGGGTCGAACGTGACCTGCATAGCAAAATCCTCAATCTGGTGGCTGACAAACCTGAGGAAATCACTCATGACTCATTGTACGAGCCCGGAGATAGAAAAATATTCTTTTTTTGGACGGTAAACAGTACGGTATGGAGCAGAGAACCAGGGAAAAGGCATCACGGGCAGTTTCAGATATCCTAAAGGCGGCGGGATTTGACGTCCATAATGCACCAGCGCCCCTGGATCTGTCTGCAATCCGGAAGAACACCTATCTTCTGGTCATGTGTTCTGATGATCCTGACGAGGCTCTCTCGTACTCTGATACGGAGTATACCATACGTGACGGACAGGAGGAGAAAGTCTGTGAGAAGCTGCTGGTGACCTTTAATCCATCTATTACGGCGGATAACTGCATCGTCTGGTATCCTGAGGAGTTTGCCCTGTATGCAGGTGAAGCAGTCCTTGCCAGGGTTCTTGGGAAGACTCTTGTTCTTCCTCTCGATGGCTGCGAGGATCCTGGCTCTTACAAAGCGCGAAGTCATCATGAGAGTGAGGGGGCTGTGAGGATACCTCATCTGCCGGTCCGAATCCATCGTGACGAAGCGGAGGAGAAGGCCGGTATACCAGGTGTTGCAACGCTTCGTTTTCTGCCGTACTGGATGTTCCGCTATACCTGCAAAGGAAGTGCAGGATATAGGGATCAGAATATCCAGTTTGACGGGACCGGCTCTGGGGCAATGAATGCGATTAATGGCGCGCTTACCGATATAGATTCGGATACCATAACAAGAAGAGAGATACCGGACGGAAGTGAGATCACCAAACCCTCCATATCCCGTGCAGAAGCTGAAGAGAAGATTATCAGCCATCTGATCCGATCCATGACAAAGCGGGTCAGGATCAGACAGGTGAGAGGAGATGCGATCTTTTACGAAGAGAAAAACCTGGCTCCAGAACCGGAGAATATATCCCTGGAACTACGTGAGCTCTATATCCCGGTCTGGCATATTAAAGGAAAAAAGATCGTGGAGATAAATGCCTACACCGGACAGCGTCTGGTTGAACCACTTGATGACGGGGTTGAGGTCTTTTAATCCGATCGTTCCATCAATGCACGGTATTTGGCGGTCACCTCTTCCACATGACCCTTCACCTTTACTTTTCTCCAGACAGCGCGGATAATGCCTTCCGGATCAATAAGGAACGTTGATCGCTCAACACCCATGTACTCCTTCCCGTACATCTTTTTCAAAATCCATGCTCCGTATGCCTCGATGACTTCATGATTCACATCCGAGAGCAGCGTAAATTTCAGGCCATGTTTTTCGATAAATTTCCGGTGACTTTCCGGGGTGTCAGGACTGACTCCGATAACCGGAACTCCAAGGTCAGATAATTCCTCATAAACCGCAGAAAACGCCAGCGCTTCAGCAGTACATGCAGATGTGTTATCCTTTGGATAGAAATAGAGGATGAACCATGAACCTCGGTATGATGATGCATGATGGATTGTCCCGGTATGATCAGGGAGTGAAAAATCTGGAGCACGATCCCCTGGCATAAGACCTTTGTTTGTCATATATTCATCTCATTATTCGGGTTGATCCAGCATACCATTAACCGATCAAAACGTCAACATACATATACCATTTTGCTCGCTTTGGAGAATGCCCTTCATGCGTCAGTCAGTATTTCATCACCTGATCGTTGCAACTGTCATCTTTACCATCCTGCTGATCTCAGGCGTGTTACTGGCATCCCATATGGCCGTCATGCAGGGAATTACTGATGCAGAACGGGCGACTGCACCGGAAGTTGCCCAAAAGGTCATTCAGATTCTGGATATGGAAAAGAAGAGCCTGGCGATATTTACTCATGACTGGGGAGTCTGGGACGATACCTACCGGTTTGTTCAGGATGGGAATGAACAATATATACAGTCAAATTTACAGGAGAGTACATTCTCATCATCACAGCTCAATCTTGTCGTTTATATGAACGCAACCGGGGGCATCGTATACCAAAGAGGATATGATTACCGAAATCAGACTGACCTTCCAATCCCTGATGATGTGTATCCCTCTCTTTTCAAGTATAACCTTCTTGAAAATCAGGATCAAAACGCTCCGAAGACCGGTATCATCCCGCTTTGGTCAGGACCTCTTCTTATCTCGGTGCAGGGTATCTATCGGAGTGATGGATCAGGTCCGCAGGCAGGCTTTCTTATCTTTGGAAGGTACCTTGATGCGGATCGGATTCGAGAGATATCTGAAATATCGGTATTTCCATTTCATATTACCGGTGCCTATTCTGACAGAGGCATTTATGTCGGGGACTCTTCGCTCCCGTATGCATATTTAGATCCGTCTGGTCAGTCGTTTGTCATATACAGTGCAATATCAGATATATTGGATAACCCTGCATATCTGGTCAGGACTGAGATCCCGTTTCGGACTCCCTATACTTCTTCACTTATTCTTTCACTCATTGTAACAACCGCTCTCATATGTTGTCTTTTTCTCTCTGCGCTCATTCTGTACTATCGTCGGTACTTCCTGAGGCATCTTGAAGGTATTACCCGGATCCTTGTTACAAAACAGGATCCAAATCACTGTGACACCCTCCTTTCACGTGCTCCGGCAGAACTTACCACCCTTGCACAGGCCGTTGATAAGACCGCCTCAACTCTTCGCAGGCATCAGGATGAACTTGCCCGGACACAGGAAGAACTTGCAGAAGCTGAAGAACGAATAAGGATCCTGTTTGAGCATGCACAGGATGCAATCTGTGTTATTGATGACACCATCATTGTTGACTGTAATCAGGTATTTTCCGGGATTTTTCAAAAGGATCGCGGGGCCATCATCGGGCAGGATATCCATCGTCTTGCAGCAGATCTTGACGCACGGTATTCTGCCTCATTTCATGGCTTTATCCAGCATATTATCTCTCATCCTGCCGGTTCGGTCACCAGGTTTGAGTGGTCTTTTCCTGATAGTAGAAAAAGCAATGCTGATCAGATTGTGTTTGACATCATCATCCGTGATATCACATTTCATGAAAAATGTCTTCTCTTCATTATTGCCCGTGATATTACCCGTCAGGTAGAATTTCAGCATAACCAGGAGAGACTGCTTGAGCGGCTTGAATTAAACCTCGTTCAGATGGGTGCATTAAATGATCAGATACGAAACCCGCTGACCATCATATCAACGCTCGTCGATGAAGGTGAATGCGCGGAAAAAGACCGGATAATGTATGAGATAGAGAGAATAGACCGGCTCATTGATCGGATTGATGACGGGTTTATTGCATCTGAAAAGGTGTGGAAGTATCTTCACAAAAAAAGGGATAGTATTGAGGACCTTGATTCCTGATGGTACGGATAAAAGTCAGGGCTATCGGACGGGTGAAAGAGCCGTTTATTCGTGATGCGATCGCCGACTATGCAAAACGGATCAGCCAGTACTGTCAGATTGAGTGCATTGAGTTTCCTGAAGCACCTGTTCCTGATGATCATCCTTCAACCATAGAAAAAGCGTGTGCATCTGAAGGTAAGAGGCTGTGCTCTGGTATTGGCGCACAGGAGTATGTAATTGTCCTGGATCGGATGGGAAGACCGGTATCAAGTGAGGGATTTGCCGGGATAATAAAACGGTTGGAGGTTGAAGGCCCATATCAGGTCGTCTTTATTATTGGCGGACCATATGGGTTGTCTGATGAATGTACCATGAGGGCTGATATGATTCTGTCATGCTCTGCCATGACATTTCCGCATCAGCTTGTGCGACTTATACTTTATGAGCAGATATATCGCGCTTTCTCCATTATCCGGGGACAGCCCTATCACCGGTGATGGGTGATTGAATAGGGTATCATATCAGGTGGAGCAGGTTGATCTGGTTCCCTGTTGTCTGACCTCTGGTATGGGGGGATATCTGATATTTCCGGATTTTTTTATAAAATCCAAAGCATTTGATGAGAGTTCAATAAGATGTGTAATATCCTGCCAGGGTTCAGGGTAGACATGCTGATCCAGCCATTCCCCGTCATGGGTGGGTTCATATGCAATCTTTTCCATCTCAAGTGAGAAATCTGCATCGATACCCGGTTTATTACCCCGTGGATCGAGCCGTATCCATTTGTCAAGTTGTTCAAGGTATACTGCGGTAAGGCCATGGAGCACCCAGCTCCCGTCTTCACGACGCACCCGCTGGTAACAAAGACCGGCAGGAATCCCAAGCGCCCTGCATAATGCAACAAACAGATGGGACTTTCCAAAACAGAGCCCATGCCCGGCGGTAAGAACATCGGGGGCATTCCACATCAGGTCAGCATAACCGGCATCACCTGAATGAGCGATTGAATCCCTGACCCATGTATAGAGTGTTCTGGACCGTTCGATATCATCAGATCCCGTGTTGGTTATTGTCCGTGCCAATGTCCGTATCTCTGCATGTGTGCAGTTAATCACCCTGGAGCACGAGAGGAAAGGAGTGATAGATGCGGGCGGAATGATTGGGGGGAGGTGCATCTTCTTTCACCAACGAGATAATCTCAAAGGCGGATCCCTTCAATATTTCGATCTGAATATCTTCAGAATCCAGGAAATCTTTTTGTCAGATTCAGACGATCAGACTATTTCATCCTTTGAATACATATCAGATACCGGGATGGTATATGTATCCATGAGCACCCTGAAATCTCCAATCCGTACCGATTTGTATGAACTGACAATGATGTATGTCTGGTTTTTGTCAGGTACAGTAAATGTCCGGTCCTGCTTTGATCTTTTTTTCAGAACCTGTCCATTTCATGGTGAATATATTGTTACGGCTGGAATAGACGATGCGCTCTTATTTCTTCAGGATGCACGGTTCTCACCAGAAGATATCGCATATATCCGCTCATTAGGTCTTTTTCATGATGCATTCCTGTCATGGCTCTCTGAATGGCGATTTGACGGATCGGTCTATGCAGTACCTGAAGGAGCAGTTGTTTTTCCTGGCGAACCGGTGCTCAGGGTACATGGTCCCATTGGTTCATGCCAGCTGGTTGAAACAGCTCTTTTAAATCTTGTTAACTTTCCGTCCCTTATCGCAACAAAAGCGTCCAGGATTTGTATGGTTGCAGGATTTGACTCGGTCATGGAGTTTGGAGCCCGAAGAGCACAGGGGCC
>NZ_DAONKG010000175.1:0-5275 GCF_035406105.1 Methanospirillum sp. | reverse complement strand
AATCCTGATACCGGATTTACTGAGAAAGGCAGGATAAAACAAGGGACCGGTACTTCAGATGATGAATGGTGGTACGGCTCAACGGTCCTTCGGTCGCTCTTTATGGATGATGTGGTATATACGATATCCAAGGATCGGATTGTTGGTTCGGATCTGAAGGATCTGAAACGGCGCCTGATGGATATCAGTATCCGGCATACCAATAAGAAATGGGAATAATCTGCCAGGCGTACCAGGATTTCTGTAGTGCTGAGATTGCAAAGATCTCTTCAGGTGATGTGAATTCAACAGATGTTCAGGGGCCGTTACATGCGGCAACATCGATAATGAAAAAACTCACTCCTTCCCCCTATGTCGGACAAGAAGCATCATTGTTTGTGAATATTACCCTTACCTGAATTGTTCGGAATTAATCTCTCTATTTTTTGGTAATAATCAGTAAGGCCTGCCCGGTAGGTATCAACTGATAGTGCACGAGGTGTATGCTGACATAGCCGGATAATTCGGTCTGCCTGTGCAATCAATAGTTCCATTCCGGATCCGGCAATAATAAACGTAGTCCCGTTGCACCATTCTCTTGCTTCTGCAAGAAGGGATGCAAGTGATCTGACGTCCGAAGAGCTCATATAACAAGGGACCATCAGGTTCTGTGCGGCCCGGTCCTCATCGATGACAATATACGGAGTTGCCCTTCGAATAGCATCAGAAATACGGTACGCCATAGATGAAGAACCGCTCCCCTGTCCAAACGCTGATTCGGCTCTTCCTGCCATCCCTGGAGGAATCTTTTGAAAGAACGGACGAAGATCTGCACCTTTGAGTTCAATACTTGTCGCATCAGGAGAAACCCCGCCCGCAATGGTTACCAGACATTCTCTCCCGTCACCTATTGCATGATCATCCTCACCCGCTTCAATGGCATTGAGAAGAGTTGATTTTCCCTCTGCATTAGAGCCTGTTATTGCAAAGATTTCACCCTTATGTATACCAAGTCCGGTGATCGTATGGTTCGAGCCCGCGAGCATAACCTCCACTGGTTCAAGCTTAACCGGGCAGTTAAATGGGATATGCACACCGTCCTTTGGGCCTGCCACCCGGTGCCAGCATCGGTAACGGGTATATGATCGTGCTGGTCTTGTTCCGTCCCCAATAAATGACACAAGACCCATTTCAGAGAGCTTTGAACGAAGATGCTGTTGATCATATACGATCTCCCATTCCCGTTTTATCTGCCGGATGGGTACCCGGTGAATGCACTCGGCGATACTCTGCAGGTATGTGCTCAGTTCATCCAGAATGAAAGTACTGTTTCTCGAAGATACCGGAAGATATGGCATTGCTCCCCGGATAGTAAGCCGAATACCCTCTGGTGTGAGTAAATTTCCGTCGTCCGGCCTCCAGAGATGGGATGCCAGTGCTGACATGGATAAAGCAACGGTGCAGGGTTCAACGTTTACCATGTACCTGCCCTGATTTCCTGTTCTGGCACCATAAAGCATTCCAACATCCTTGATCTTTCCTGATGCCTGTTTGCAGTATTCAATAATTGCATGAACTGCACCTGCCGATGAAGAGAGGGGAAGGGATATCTCTTCGAGGAGGGGTCGCCTGAAGCAGACGGGGAAGGAGAAGGTAAGATCCTGGTGGTCAGGAGACGGCACCAGGTATGCATCAGTCCCGAGACGATACTTTTCCGGAATGAAATAATCCGGTGAAGAGAGTGATACAAAGAGTTCAGGTAGGTGAGTGGTCCAGGTTTCCATGACAGCGTACAATAATGTGTTTCTTGTCAGGCATAAGGAGCGATGGTATGCACAAACCAGGTTGCAAAACAATTATCAGACAAATTCATACCATATGAGGATCAATGAAAAGTAATCCGAAGTGAAGCTTTGATTTATCTCCAGAGTTGATGGTATGACCACTGTTTTAATGGTTGATGATAATCCGTCAGATATTGATGAGATGAATGCTATTCTGACTGAGGCTGGGTTTAGAACGCTGACGCAGCCTGACGGTATACATATACTGGATTTTCTCACATCTCATCCTGTTGATCTCATTATGCTTGACCTGGTAATGCCAAAACTGAATGGAATTGAGATTTTGCGAGAACTTAAAAAGAAGTTTCCAACGATTCCTGTTATCATGTGTTCTGCAGCAGGGCTTGAGCAAGTGGTGGCTCTGGCTCTTCGTGTTGGTGCAGCAGGATATGTCATCAAACCATACCAGAAAGACGAATTGCTTGGGAGTATTGAGAAGGTAATCGCAAAAAGATAAGTTATTGGTTTGTTTTTTCTGCATCCCATCTCTTAATATTTCTCGCTTTGGGATTGAAGACCATTTCAATTTCAATTACCGGACGGGAGTCAGATGGGGTTATATCCATATGCATACCCACCGGTCCGTATTTCAGAAAAGGACTGAATATCAATAGGGAGTGTGAAAAGGACCATTGCTCTTCGAACTGTACACGATATCGTTTCTGAATCCTTATAGATATCATACCGCTGATCAGATATTGGCTGGTATGGTGATTCAAAGAAGAAGCATTTTGAAGAGCTTTTCATAGACTATGAGTGATGTGAACCAGGGGGTTTGCACATTTATGAAAAATATTCAGATCATATCATTTATTCTTCTGATTCTGCTATCAGCATGCAGTATCTGTACATCGGCAGAGGAAACGAAGATTCATGTTCTTGATGTGGGAACAGGGGATGCGATCCTGGTAGAGTCAGAAGGGATCAATACTCTGATTGATGCAGGTCCGGACCGCAATACCACGGCAGCATACCTGACCGATCATAATATTACTGACATTCATCTCTTCCTGGTGACCAGTATGGAACCGGGGAAGATCGGGGGAGTGCTGGAGGTTATGAACCGGACAAACGTGCATGAGTATCGTGATACCGGAACTGGTCAGATGTATTTCAACTATAACAAAATTTTAGAGAAAATACAGAACGAATCAATCACATACCGTTCCCTCAAACTTGGCGAACGTATTCCGATCGGCACTGATACAACAATAGATGTGATAAATATCGCTCAGACTCATAACGGAATTGGTGATGAGGCAATTCTGAATCTGCATGCAGGGAACGTATCCATGCTCCTTCTTTCAGAAAATGGTTCTCCTGATATCGATACTGGGATGAAAATCCAGATTCTCCGGGTTCCTGATCATGGTTCCCGCCAGGCCTTTGACATGGGTTTTGTGCATATGATAAAACCGGAGGTTGCAGTCATCAGCATCGGACGAGAGGGGAACGGTCCAAACAAAGCAACAGAGATGGGTCTTGAAGCAGCAGGAGCAGAGGTCTATCGTACTGATATCAGAGGTACAATCCTGATCGCAACAGATGGTGAAAACTATACGATCGGATCATCACGGACATCGCCTGCCGGATCGATATCTCTCATGAGTGTAATTGAGACACAACCTCCTGCATGATAACTGACCGATTGCATCGATCCAATAAAAAACACCTGATTTTTATATATAGAATGAGGGCCGGATATTATTCTTTCAAGTGATTAAAGGGTGATATGACCTTTTCTTAAATCATGAGCGATTATTTCCTCAATAAACAAAAGACCTTCAGGGATGTGGCAGACAGATGTCTGACTCATATTGTTGATAATATTAAAAGACGATAATTTATCTTCCTTTAATGAAAAAAAGGATATTATATCGATTTTATATCTCTGAAAATATATGGATTTCAGGTCATCACCTATAAATTTTTTCTATATAACCGGATCAATAATCTCATGATGTCTGACAATCTCACCTGTCTCACCGATATGTTCAGAGCAGGGAAATAGTTCTTATAGATGTATAATCCTGACGTGTTTATCGGTTAATTTATAGTTATTTTTCAAAAATAGATGGCATTATGAGATATAAAAAAGAAGGAATAAATTACGATCCGATCGCTATATAATTATTGTGCATTACACAACACCTTGAAGTAATGGCAGTGAAAAGGAGATTATTTCAAGACGTGCATAACAAAAGCACGACATAGATACCTGCAAACATTCGAAAACATTTCAGAATGGTTTGCAGTATCCTCTCTATCAGAACTCAGCATCAGTTCCCATTTGATTCCATGGAAGCATCATGAAGGCGCCATTTTCCTTCAGGGATCCGGATTTCAAAGCAGGCACCTTCTCCTTCTTTCCCAATTTCACGGATCTCTATTCCGGTGAGGGAGAGGATCTCACGGATTAAAAAGAGGCCCAGACCGGTATTTGTGCCATATCCCCGTGCGAAAATCTTTTCCTTGTCTTCTCCTGGGATACCTCTTCCATTATCCGAGTACGTGAGAACTGCTATCCCGTTTTCAGTGATGACGTGAAAGGCGATGCGGGTTACTGTTCCACCATGACGAAAGGAATTTTCAATAAGGTTGTAAAGCACCCGGTCAAACATGGGATCAGCATAGATTTCAAGCCCGTTTGTAGTATCATCAACGGAGCATTTCTGTTCGGAAAAATTTTTCATAATCTCGTCTATGAGCCGGGTCATATGATGCCAGACCGGTTTATCAACACCCATCTGTTCATAAATACGGGTAAAGAGAATAAGGTCATGGATCGAATTCAGGGCATCACGGATCATACTCATAATCCGGTTATGTTGCTCATTCTTTGGGATATCCTCTTCAAGAAGGTCAAAACCTGAAGAAACAACAGATATCTGGTTTAAGAGGTCATGTCTGGTGATAGTTCCAAGCAGAGAGAGTTTGTGATTAGCTGCCCGCAGAGATTGCTCGGCATATTGCCGGTTTACCAGTTCCTGGTGTAATTCGTCTGTCCTCTGCTTGATTGAGATGATATCCTTTTTGAGTCTTCCAACCATCTTCTGGATGCTGGTCTCAAGTCTTCGAAATTCAAATCCTTTTGTCCGTCGTATGGGGTGATCATAATTCCCGTTTGCAATGATCTCGATATCCTCGATGATCTGATACACCGGCCTTGTGACATACCGCGAAATGGCATATGCAATCAGGAACAGAAGAATAATAGAAAGAAACGCAGAGAGAACATTCCGGATCAGGGCCTGCTCTGTCTTCTTTGTTATACGCTCAGTTGAATAGACGATCTCTGCCACTTTATCAAACAGGTCGGATGACACTGAAGAGCTGTTAATCTGGGGTATATAGAGATATTTTGTTATCTGATTAGAGCCCGGTCCGGGAACAATAAAACTCATTCGCCCGGTAAAAGCCTTTTTCAGATTATCAATACGATCTTTCCGGTC
>NZ_DAONKG010000174.1:0-5301 GCF_035406105.1 Methanospirillum sp. | reverse complement strand
CCCGCGTGGTTTTTGTATCATGATGTTACCTTCTGGAATTATTCCGGGGAACACTCCCGAAGAACCTGGTTATTGCCGGTTCGTTTGTCCAGATCTTCTCTCTCTCCTCTTTCCCCTGCAGATACAGTGCAAGCAGGACGATGCCGGTTCCAAGAATGGAGACCACCGGCCACAGGAAGACAATGCCGGCACCTGCCGTTGCAAGTGCAGTCTGGTATACTCCGTGTATTGCAGCCTTTCTGTAGCCGGGAAGAAGGGATCGTGCCCAGATCCGAATATCACGCAGCCAGAGGAAGATACAGACGAGCACACCAAAGACTGATATCAGAAAGAGAATACTCATCGCAATGAACCTATTATGTACTGTTTCTTGCATATCGTACTTGTTCCATATGGAGAACGAACCGGACCTGAAACAGATTCTACAGGCGGCATACGACCACAAACTCAGCCCTGATGAGGCAATGGCACAGATCTCTGCTGGATTAGTCCTGCCGGTTGGTCAGGTTGCATGCCTTGATCTGTCCAGAAAGACCCGGTGCGGCATTCCTGAAGTAATCCTTGCAGAAGGAAAAGAGACAGCTCATCTCCGCTCCATTGTAGAATCCTATGTCACAAAAGCCGGCAGGTGTATCATATCCAGGCTTGATCCTGAACGTGCAGTCTCCCTGATGGAATGGGCACGGACCCGGGACATATCCTCATCATGGTCTGATGAAGGGCGCGTTCTTGTTCTGGCCACAGGGGACGGCCCTCAAAAGACCGGGGGAGTGGTTGGTATCATTACCGCCGGGACATCTGACATCCGCGTTGCCGAAGAAGCCCGCATTATTGCCGAAGAAATGGGATGTTGTGTCAGGCGGGCATATGATGTCGGGGTTGCCGGTATTCACCGGTTGTTTCCGGTCATTCGTGACATGGCTGACTGTCATGCATTTGTTGTTGCCGCCGGACGGGAAGGAACACTTCCGTCAGTAGTTGCAGGACTGGTGGATCGTCCGGTCATCGGGGTTCCGGTATCAACCGGATATGGGTATATGGGGGGTGGTCAGGCAGCACTTGCCAGTATGCTTCAGTCCTGCTCGGTCCTGACCGTGGTAAATATTGATGCAGGATTTGTAGCCGGAGCCTCAGCCGCAATGATCGCAAATCTGGTGGTAAAGTCATGATCCGTGCGCTGTATATCGGCAGATTTCAGCCCTATCATAACGGTCATCATTATGTAATACATCAGATCGCGCAGGAAGCGGATGAGCTGATCATCGGGATTGGCAGTGCCCAGATGAGTCATGAACCGACTGATCCTTTTACGGCCGGAGAACGTGTTCTGATGATTACGCATGCATTACAGGGTCTGCATAAACCCCTCTATGTCATTCCGCTTGAGGATATCAACCGCAATGCTCTGTGGGTCTCGCATGTCCGTGCAATGACACCGCCTTTTCATCGGATCTATTCAGGAAACCCGCTTGTCATCCGGCTTTTTCATGAGGCCGGCATAGAGGTGCACCGTCCTTTGATGTATGAGCGGGCAACACTTTCAGGTACGAAGATACGGGACCTGATTGCCCGTGAGGAGCGGTGGGAAGAGTACGTTCCGCCTCCGGTGGTCAGGGTCATTCAGGAGATAGACGGGATAACCCGCATCAGGGCATTAAACCAGGATGACGGTGATGATACCGGATTTGAGGAGACAACAGACCATGTTTGATTCGATAAAAAAAATATTCCGTAAACCGCACGAAAAGCCGGCCACATCTTTCATTCGTCTTGAGGACCTTCCAGCATGGCTTGATAGCAGGGAAGCGGATTGTATTTCACGCCGGAATGCCGCATCCATCCGGTCACGTGAACGCCTCCTCAGGCTTGAGCAGGACCTGCACCAGCTGCTGACTGAGTTTGGTGATGAACCATCAGATGAGCCGCACCATCACAAGGTTGAGCAGGTCAACCGTCATGCCCTGCCCCAGTTCTGCAAAAAGATAGAAGCCGAACTTGAAGGCGATTTTTCAGAAGATGATGAGATCTTTTACCGGGAAGTGGCAGGACTTATCAACGGGTGTTTTAAAGCATACCGGGGTCCGGGCCGCTATCTGCATCATCTCTATCCTGAAGAGATCAAAGTCTTTAAACAGACCCTTGATCAGATGGGCCAGGAGCTCAACCGGATGACCGAGATCATCCGTATCTCCCGTGATCATCTCTCTGAAATGAATGCGCTGCGTGATCTTCTGCGTGAACGGGATATGCTATTACACGAGCAGAAACAGGCGGAGGAAGAAGGAAAACACTTTGAGTCCAGAATTGATGACCTTGAGAACGAGCTGGAGAAGGCACAGGCGGATCTTACGAACCTGATTGCTTCAGATGCGTATGCCTTACATCTCCGGCTCGAAGAAGAGGTAGAAAAACTTCGGCAGGAACTTGAGAAGACGAGGGATACATGGGAGTCACAGATCCGCATCGCAGTACCGGTATGGAAACGGGCTTCGAAGACATTTGAGGAGCAGGGAAAACCGGTGGATGTAAAGAATATGGAGGAACTGATTCATTGGGCCTCATCTCCCCGTCGTGATGATGACGAGTTATTCAGCCGGGTCGTATCAACAGCACCATCGCTCTTCAGGCTGGTTGAATCCGGAATCATTCAGCCCAAAAACTCATTTGAAAAACATCTTCTGACCACGGCTGATGAGTACATAAAAAAATTCAGTGACATATCAGCACATCTGCACACCCTTGCTGATGCATTACACGCAAAAAAGCAGGAACGTGATGCAGGCCATATCCTTGAACACAAGGATCATCTCACCCATGCCATCAGGGATGCAGAAAAGCTACGGGATGAGCTGATTCTTGAAGAAGAGAAGAGAAAAGAACGGCTCTCATCCTTGCATGAAAAGATGGCTGAAAATCTTGAGAAAATCAAACAAAAACTCTCGGAGTTTACTCACAGGGAGATGGAACTATCTTTTTGAGGTATATCATGAGCACAACACGAATACTCCCGGTCGAGAATGGAACGGTTGCCTGCCTTCCGACAAAGCGCGAGGAGATAGAAAAGTGCAGGTTTTGTGTTCACTCAGTCCGGTTTAAAATACCCGGCCGTGAGATTCCCTCTCCAGCCCGGGCTTTTTGTACCATGAGCCGGGCAACAGAGGAGGTTGATCTGAAGGCTGTCATCAGCGTATTCTGTGATGATTCCAGACATGAAGGGTTTCGCAGCATCATGAATGTTATCGGGTAAAGCAGGAGAGTATCTCATCGATTCGGACATGTGCCTCAATATGATCCGCCAGGGCATCAAAAGGATCAGGATCTGATTCGGGTTTTTTCCAGGATACTCCCTTCCGATCACACAGAACGCTGACAAATGCTGCGGCGACTTCTGGATCGGTAAACAGGCCGTGCATATATGTCCCGATAAGCAGTCCGTCTTCGCTGACGACCCCTTCGCCGGTGAAGGCTTCCCTGATATCTCCCCGGCAGGTGGTTCCCATGTGGATCTCATACCCAGATACCGATGAGATTCTCCGGAGAAACGGCCCGTGTCCAGATGATCCGCGTGTCACCCGGACGGTTGTCTTTTCATATCCTGAGAACGTGGTCGTGCAGGGGATAAGACCAATCCCCTCGTACTCCCCTGCCTTTGACTCCACTCCTGAATCAATGATCCGTTCACAGAGCATCTGATACCCTCCGCAGATTCCGATGATGATAACTCCCCGCTCCCGTGCTCTTCGTATCTCCTCACCGGTGCCGGATGTCATCACCACTTCAAGATCCTCGATGGTATTTTTTGTGCCTGGAAGGATGATCGCATCATACCCGGAGAGCGGAGCCCCTGGCCTGACATACCTGACTGACGCATACCGCTCAAGGAGCTCATAATCGGTGAAGTTGGATATCCGGGGAAGACGTATGACTGCAATCTCAACAGGAGCAGTCCTGGTTTTTTTATCCTGAAGTGAGAGGGAGTCTTCACTCGGGATATCCACATCGGTGACCGGTACAAGGCCGATAGCGGGAACCCCGGTCAGCTCCTCAAGTATCCTCATCCCATCAGAGAACAGGGCAGGATCTCCTCTGAACTTGTTGACAATGACGGCTTTTACGAGCGGGCGGATGTCATCAGGAAGCAGGGAGATTGTTCCATACACCTGTGCAAACACCCCGCCGCGTTCGATATCGGCAACAAGGATGATGGGAAATTTGAGTTTTCTGGCAAGACCGATGTTTGCGATGTCACGATCAAAGAGATTTACTTCAGCTGCCCCTCCTGCCCCCTCAACCACCAGCGCCCCATACCGCAGTATAAGGTCTTCTGCGGCTTTGAGTGCAACGCTCAGGAGAGTATCGGTCACCTGGTAGTACTCACCGGCATGCACATCATGAAACGGACGGCCGAGGAGGACAATCTGCGATGTCTGGTCCCCTTTTGGTTTGAGGAGAATGGGATTCATCTCCACACAGGGAGGAATCCCTGCTGCATATGCCTGCATCGCCTGTGCAATTCCTATCTCCCCGCCATCCTCCGTTACCCAGGAGTTCAGGCTCATGTTCTGTGATTTAAACGGGGCATTTGATATCCCCCGGCGGCGGAGAATCCGGCACAGACCGGCTACCATCGTACTCTTTCCGACATGAGATGCGGTCCCGAGGACCATGACAGACATAGACTATCAGATTGGATTGATGAGGATAATATACTGCAACAACCGCCTCCATCCATGGATGAGAAAAAACCGGATTATACCGGGATATTTTATGATAAACATTTAATAGTAAAACATAAGATGGAATAAGTAATGAATGGTGGTATCTGCTCCATTTGTGGGCTACCAAAAGAACTCTGTATCTGTGAGGAAGTTGCAAAAGAACAGCAGCGAATTAATGTGAAAGTGAACAAACGTCGGTACGGAAAAGAAGTCACCGTGATTGAGGGACTGGATCCGACAGATATTGATCTTGAAGACCTTTCAAAGTTTATGAAAAGTAAACTGGCCTGCGGCGGAACAGTGAAAGGCAACTCCATAGAATTACAGGGGAACCACCGGGACCGGGTTATCGATCTTCTTGCGACAAAGGGATACGCGGTGGATAATATCACTTAATCTGCAAAAGAAGTTATTTTTTCTTTTTCTGACGAATCATCGAGTGCAGGTCAAGCCGGTACGTATCCTCGGATCCGACACGAACGACCCGATCATCAGACTCTGCCAGGCGTGACAGGTTTAGATCATACCGTCCAGGCTCCAGTATTCTGATACTCTCAATGGCATCGGGGCCATGAAGGTCATG
>NZ_DAONKG010000173.1:1892-5312 GCF_035406105.1 Methanospirillum sp. | reverse complement strand
CATGAAATATTATCACCGATCATTTCTCTCTATGAAAAAAACAATCATCGTTTTACTCTTCCTTCTTTGTAATTTTATTATCGTTCTGACGGTTTCCGGTACCACCAGCGAACCTTCTGCACTCCTCTCCGGATCCGATGAAAATAATCAGAAAACGCCAGAATTTGTTTATTATTATCCTCATATGCAAACCATTCGGGAAGAGGCAGACCGTATCATCCTCTGTGACACCCTGTTGTCCATGATATCAGGTGGAAACTGCCCGTTTGATGGTTTCAATGAAGAACAGGAGGAATGTGTACCCCTTCCGGAAGGCTGGTCATTGTATCCCTGTAATGGTACGGCGGTCCTTGAAGCGTTCCCTCATCTTCACATTTCTCCCGGCAAAAAGATTTCAGGCTATTATTATCTGACATTTATGATGGGTGTCCCGGTTTTGTCTGTTTTTGATACAAACGAGACTCTCACTCTTCCGGATGAGTATAAAACCGATATGTATAACAAAATCCCTCCCTCTGGTGATGGAGAGATATTCAAGTATATCTCTGGTGATAATAGTCCTGAATCATACCCTGAAGCATCAGTTCTGCGTAAAATGATTCGAAATCACACATCTGTTTTGAAAAGGCACACATGGTCAGCCCACATCATTCTGAATGATGACATGGTTGCAACCGCACGTAATGACACCGTATCATCCCAGGCTGTTCCTTCATCAGATGAACTGAAGAGTCCAAAATGGAATTGGAAAGGAGATTATCCGGAACGGTTTGACCCTGTCGTGATTATCCGGAATGATTCGGTGACCGTTCAGTTCTATACCTACTCTGGACTGAATAACCGAATCATTACCAGATATACAGATACATACCCGAATGGTTCCTACATACCGGAATCTGAAGAGATAACCATTGCGTCAGGGGAAGGCGGGTATTTCTATTAAAACCGGGAAAAAGTGATATTCGATTATTATTCAATTAAAATCAGGTCAGATGTCTGTCTTTACCAGACGGGTATTGTCTCATTGACATCTCCGCATACCGAAAACGATGAAATGCGTGACTGTAGTTCATGAATCAACTATCTTAATCAGACAACGGGACGAATAACTGTACAGGAGCACCACCCATTACATCCGGGACAAAAAACCACGGCATACCAGGCCCGATCCTTGGGAGCACATTCGAACTGACCCTTGAGACCGTCATCCTGGTTGTCTTTGGCATATTCATGCTCCTCTTTGGTCTGCTGCAGTATCCTGTCCAGGCAGGAATGCTCTCCTTTCATCCTGACGGGACCTTTGGCCTTGTCCTGCTCCTCCTCTCAATTCAGATGATCACCGTGGGAAAGACCCCGTTTGGGACATTCCGCCGTACCTGGCTTATCATTATCCTTGGTGTCGGAACCGCTGTTCCTGGAACCGGTGCCTGTTTTATACCCGGGCTGCTGACCGGAATAATCCGTTTTTTTGTCGCATTCCTGATGATAACCGGAGGAACAGCCCTATTTCTTCAGCTGGTATGGTCCGGTGAGAGAGCACGGCAGTGGATCAGAATTCCGGGTATTTTGCGTCATCTGACCATTGCCTGTGCCCTTGTGTATCTGCTTGAAGTATGGTTCGGATGTGCAGTTCTCGTTCCCTCTCTTCTCCCCGGTATCCCCATCTCAATCCTTGCCCTCTTATTCGGCATCAGTCTCTTCTATCTTGCCTTTTGTCTCCAGAGGGTCTCGGATACATATCCCCGGGGTGCAGGGTGCCAGGACGAAGAAGAATCGTCTTATCTATCGAATGCATTCCGGTTTCTTCTGTTGCAGGAGGCATCTCTCTCTGTTCCGGTCTCATTCCTGATCCTGCTTGGGGTCATCTTCACCCTCTTTGCCCTGCTGCTAATCCCGATAGGCCTTGGGCTCTACCCGTTCTCACGGGACAGTCAGTTCGGCCTGCTGATGGTTATCATGGCTATTCAGGTCCTGGCCCTTGGAAAAACCCCGCTCGGGATATACAAACGTTCATGGCCCCTGATTCTCATCGGGCTGCTCATCGTTTCCCTTGGAATATGTTCCTGCATGATTCCCGGCCTTCTGACCGGCTGGATGCTGACAAGCCTGGGATTATGGAATCTTATCACGGGAAGTCTGGGCCTTTTCAAAATAATCCGGCCATACCTGCAGAAAAATGCTGCCATACCAAATGACAGAGCCCCCCGTTCTCCGGTGAAGAAAAAAACCGCCGGCCTTCTCATGATGCTGCATCTGATGACACTTATGTTCGGACTGAACCTGATCGTTCCTTTTCTTATTCCAACAATTATTCCCATTATTCTCTTCATCCTGGGTCTGCTTTTCTTCCGTCTTGCCACTATCCTGAATACCGTACCTGCACGGGAACAGGAGAATCGAATAGTATAAACATGGGTAAAAAAGATTATTGTCTTCATCACGTGTATGCATCGTCACCATGACGACAATTCATTCGTGAGATGAGGGGTACGTATGCAGGATGAAACAGGTAAAACCGGTGAAACACCACTCTTTCAGGATATCGGGGATGACAGTGCGTTCATACAGCGGTATGGGGAGCGTATAGGCGTTGGAATGGCTGCGGTTATCTATGTCAGGGATGGAATCGCAGCAAAGGTATTCAGGGAGAATAAGCCGAAAACAGACGCATTTCAGGAGGCGTATGCCATGGCGGTGGTAAATGAACTCAATGTTCCCTCTCCACGGGTGTATGGCGTTGAGACCTTCTGTAACCGGACCGTCCTTCTCATGGATGCGGTCAAAGGCACATCACTCCTTGATATGATGCTCAAAGACACACGCAGGGTGCCGTATGTGCTCGATACAGTTGCCCGGCTTCAGGCAGCACTGCATGCGATCGAGTTTTCCGGATTTCGAACGATGAAAATCATGCTCCAGGCGATGATTACCGCAAGCCCCGGTCTTGCCCCTGCTGAAAAAGAACGGCTCACAAAACTGCTGGCACAACTTCCTGAAGATATCCGGCTCTGTCATGGCGATTTTCATGGCGGTAATATCCTCTGTGACGGTGATTCCTGTATCATCATCGACTGGGGGGAGGTGTCATGTGGCTCTCCGGCCGCCGATGCATGCCGCAGTTACATGGATTATTACATCGCCCGGCAGGGATATGAGGAACAGTATCTGGATGCATACTGTGCGGTGACCGGGAGGACCCGGGAGGAGATACTGGCATGGCTTCCGGTTGTCGTCGGTTCTGTCTACGGGTATCTCACTCCGGAAGCTCAAAAGATCGTCAGACCATTATTCAAGACGATATAAACGGGATGGAACCTGATGGAATCTGATTGAATCTGGTGGAAACAGACCGAACCGGATGAATACGGCCGGACATGAATGAGATGAACTGACGGGAGAGAAGCAGCCGGACGCTGTCTG
>NZ_DAONKG010000173.1:0-1882 GCF_035406105.1 Methanospirillum sp. | reverse complement strand
GATAGAAAGGGAACGGAACGAACGGGGCAGGAACCATGATACTCTATCCTTATTCGTCAGAATAGCGGTTTATTCCGGTTAAACCCCGCCTTCCCTCATGCGAATATATCATACAGGTTATATATCTCCTCTGCACCATACTGTCTGTATGGCAGGGTAATCACATAGGCTGCTTGTGATTACAGAGGGGATATGTATGAGATATGATGTACGAAACTGGCTGAATAATGCCACAATTGGGCAGAAGATTATTCTTATCTGTCTGATACTGGTCATCGTTCCGACGGTCACGATCGGGTATGTTGCGTATACCAGTGCTGAAGCAACGATAAAACATGATATCCGGATGAGTCTTGAGATGCAGACCGCGGATATCACGGAAGAGACAAAAACGGTCTATGATCTGACCCAGGTCAAGGTGAACAGTGATCTCAATATCCTGCGCCAGCTCTTCTATGATAAAGGCAAACCATCCATCGTCAATGGCGAGCTTGTTCTTGGATCATCGTACCGGGTGAATAATAACTTTGAGATCGTCGATGAGGTGCAGTCTCTTGTCGGGGGAGCTGCAACCATCTTCCAGAAGAAAGGAGATCAGGCGATTCGTATCTCTACCAATGTTGTTGGTGAGGATGGAAAACGTGCTGTCGGGACACCGGTATCAGATACGGTCTATGACGCGGTCATAAACAAGGGTCAGACCTACTATGGGACGGCAAATGTTGTCGGAAAGAAATACATCACCGCGTATGAACCGATAAAGGACAGTTCAGGTGCGATCATCGGTATCCTCTTTGTGGGTGTTGAAGAAGCATCCACCATCGGTCTGTTGCAGGATCAGATCCGGAACAAAAAGATCGGTGAACACGGGTACATGTATATCCTGGACAGCAAAGGAAAACTGCTCCTCCATCCGAAGCTTGAAGGCCAGGACATGTCCTCATATGACTTTGTCCGGAGGATGATTGCTGAAAAGAAAGGATATATCGAGTACCCGTGGCAGGGAACCCAGAAAATTGCCGCATATGATTACTTTGAGCCGTTTGACTGGATCATTGTTGCCAGCAGTGATCTTGCAGACTTTACCGGTCCGCTGGATACGATACGAAACACCATCATCCTCGTTGTCGTCATCGGCATCATTGCAGGAACGCTCGTGGCACTGGCATTTGGCAGGTCCATATCCCGCAGAATGGATGAACTGGTCCAGGCAGCCCGTCAGATTCAGCATGGAAATCTTGCGGTTACCCTTGCTGAATCATCAAGCAAAGATGAGATATCAATCCTGGGGCGGGCATTTGCTGAAGTTGTTGCAACATTCCAGCTCTTCAGGGATGAGGTCCGGACACTGAGCACTGCTGCATCATCAGGTAACCTGAATGTCAGGGGGGATGTCAGCAAATTCCAGGGTGATTATGCGGTTATCATTGACGGGGTGAATGAGACGGTTGATGCCATGGCAGTTCCGCTGCAGGAAGCCATGAGTCTGTGCAGGAGCTATGCATCCGGTGATTTCCAGGCACGGATGAATCCCGATCTGCACCTTGAAGGAGAGTTTGTCGAGTTTCGGAATGCCCTGAACACCATCGGAATTGATATCTCCCGTGCCCTGACCGCCGTCCGTGATCAGATGAATATTCTCTCCGGCCAGGTCAATGAGATTGCGGAGAAGGTAAACGAAGTCACCCGCGAGACCGGCATGGCCCATAAAAGCATTGAGGACGTGTCTGAAGGTGTCAGCCAGGTTGCCAGGATTGCATCGGCGGTCAACGACCTTGCAGACAAGAGCGGGATGGATACCCAGCAGATCCTTGCTGCCATGCAGGATCTTGCCACCACCGTCTCATCTGTCGCTGCAAAGATGGAACAGGTGTCAGTCCTC